>PFLI01000134.1 GCA_002785065.1 Candidatus Roizmanbacteria bacterium CG_4_10_14_0_8_um_filter_33_9 | reverse complement strand
ATAACTGGTAATAATTACCCTTTATTATCCCACTTTATGGGAGACAGCTGATTTATCATAGCATCATATTGTTAATTTGATACTATCATGGTTTGTTCAGATAGTTTTTATTGGAGCACTGGTACATTCTCCGCTGTGGTTAAAGGTCGCGTATGGATTTTTTTCAATTATTAATTTGTTGCTTTTAACCCATTTTCCTTTAGTTGTGTATCAGTGGTTTAGGGTGCCAAAATGGAAGCGTTTTGTAGGATTGGATGTATATAGTCAATTAGATTTACAACCTCAAGATAGATCTATCATAACCTATTTAAAACAACATAGCGACAACGACACCGTAATAGTTGAGGGAAGTGGAGAGTCGTTTACACAAAACTCGCATATTTCCATTTATTGTGCGGTTCCAACTTTTGTTGGTTGGAAAGCGCACGAGTGGCTGTGGAGGTCGGATTATAAAGCAGTACAAGACAGGAGAAATGAGGTAGAACAGTTTTATGTTGGAAACGATCTTGAATCAAAAAAAAGGTTTATTCATGCATATAATATACAATTTATCATAATAACAGAACGAGAAAAGAAACTGTATCCGACTATTAAAACAGCGTTATTATCTCAGCTTGGTGAGACAGTTGTTACAGATGGTGAATCGTGTTTAATCAAAGTATTTCGTGAAGATCCTATTGACTTTTCCTTCAATATACATAACAATAAATAAATATAACGAAATATAACGGTATATACATATGACAGAACCTAGATCTGGAATAACTCCTGTAGAGGCACTTCGAAATACAGAGCGGATTTTTATGGGTGAATCGCGCTGCGAAGTTCCAGAAGGATCCAAAGATATAGCAACAGCTTTTGGAAAAGCCGAGCCGGGTAAAACGTTTGATCCTCTTAAATCATTGGTTATTACCGATATCCCAATAGGAATAGATGGCAATCCAATACGAACAGAACAACAAATAAAAGATTTATCTTCAAAAGTTCAGAAACTTGTCGAAGAAGGAAAAATCAGCGGTTTATATCTTAATTGTTTGAGTAAATCCGGACAAGAAGGTATAGCAGCAAAGATGTCCATTATTTTTCTAGAAATATTTGTTAATAAGCTTGAAGATGGTAAAAGTGTTACAGAAGCAATCGCTGATCTGATAGAGCTGGGTAAAAATGATACTCAATCAGAAGAAATAGATGGATTTTCTGCAGTTGTTGTAAAGGATGGAAAAGCACACGTTGTTGGATTGGAAGATAAGGTAGCAGTAAAAATAATTAAAGCTGATGGGAGTGTAGATATACAAAAATCAGGAGATGAAATTGGATTGGAAAAAGATAGCAAAATTGTTTTATGTAGTAAAGATGACGCCCGATTGGATTCGGTAAAAGGTCTCAGCGTTGAACAAATTGTAGAAGAACTTAACAAACCCCCAGTTTCTGAAAAAGAAAAGAAACAGGTAACTGTTGAAAAAAAATATAATTCTCCGAACGGAGTTGGTGCATATGATGACAGATTCTTTATATGTGAGAGTACGGGTTTTGTCGGGGTAATCGATGGTGCTAGCGGGATAGGCGGGGGTGGAAAAAATGCTGCTGATACTGCTTGGATTGTGCTTGCAACGGAAACGGGAGGAGATACTTTACAGTTTGACGGAAAAAAACGGGAAGAAGTTGAAGAATCTTTAAGAAAAATTGCAGAAAGAGCTAATAGAGAAATACGTATACATACTAGAACATCTGGGAAGGCTGTATGCTTATCCACAGGTGAAATATATCAAGATGCAGATGGAAAACTAAGTTTTTCTTATATCAATCACGGAGATACAGAAATTGCTATTGTAAAAAAAGATGGATCAGTACAGTTGGTACCCAATCACTCGATAAGACATTTGTCTGAAACAGATCCGAGAGGAATTAACCTCTATTTATCTGAACGTGAAGCTTCATTTAAACTGATGGAAGGACAAAATACACGTGAACTTGATCAAAAGATAATCGTTGGTTCGATTGATATTGATGAAGGAGATAAAGTTATTTTCTTGACAGATGGAGTAGCAGAAGATTTGCACAATATTCGTGGATCAGTTTCGTCTGACGGTACCATTTCACCACAAAAAGGATCAGATGGGAAACAAATAGGATTAGATATATTAAGTCAAGTAAAGGATTTGGATGCTAAATCTGCATCATCGAAAATAATGGATTTACTAGCTGAAGTAAGAGCGATACCTGAAGATAAGGGAGTTATTGTTACCCGTCACAGCAATATAAACAATAGTGAAGTAAGAAGAAAAATAGTTCAAAAAGACGGTTTAAATATCGTTGTAGGAGGAAAAGGGCCGAAAACAGACAAGGGTTATGACGATGGAGAAACAGTGGTTGTTATGGAAGCCAAGATGACAAAAGAAAAAGTACTTGGACAAGCCCATGGAGTAGCGGTAGGGGAGGTAAAATCAGAGACGGTTCAACAAGCTGCACAACAAATTGAACCAACACCTCAACCCGCATCTGACTTAGCAGGGTGGGAACAAGCTAATCAAATACGAGCAGCGCTTGAAGCAAGCGGTGAGAAAGAAGCAAAAAAAGTCGAGGAACAGTTTATTAAAGCAAAAGCTGTTGCGATTTTAGCAGAGCCTCATAATGATCAGACACGTGGAGAAGAAGCTTTAAAAAAGGTTCTTCAGAGAATAACTGACACAGGGAAATCTCCTGATTTTTACAACTTACCAGGAGTAGGCGAATTTTTACGTAGTTCTCTTGAAAAAGACGCTCTTACTAAAAATGATTCAGATATATTCGATAGAACACGAAATAAAATTGCGTATAATCTTGATTCCCCTCAGGGTGTACAAGGAGCTTTGGATTATCTTAAGGCTATATGTGTTGATCCATCTGACGGAAGGGATATTGCAAGTAAAGAACAGCTTATTGATTTCTATACAGATAGAGTAATTGAAAAAATTGAACATAGAATTAAATTTAATAAAGATAGAACATCAATAGCTACTGACCAGGATCAGCCACTTCATCGGTTAGCGCAATTAGCGGGTGTACAAAGATTAGTAGATGAAGGAAAATTGGATGATGCTTTTTTTGCCGATGTCAAAAAAATGCGGGTTGAAAAACAACAAAAAGCAGCTGTGCATGCAGAAGTTAAACCACCAGGGCCAGTTCCCGCTCCAGAAAGGGCGAAAAAAGAGGGTGTATTTGAGGCAGTAGATGATGGGTCCGAAACAGTTTCATTAACTAAAATAACTGATCCGAAACACGAGGCGACGTATCAATTCGACCGAATAAACAAATCGGTTTTGGATGCAAAATTCTTCTCTGATACAGCGCAGTCTAATCTTCCTCCTGAATTAAAAAGAGATCCAAATGAAACTCCAACAGCATATAAAAAACGTATTTTAACCGCTATTCAATCTCGTTTAGCTCAAGCACCAGCTGATCCAAGCAAAGACTCCTTATACACTATGCTTATTACAGGAACAAAACCTGACCCTCGTCTTTTAGCACAGGTAGTTGAAGCCGATCTACTTCTCATTCAACAACAAGAGCGTAAAGAGCAAATAAAAGTATTAAAAGCATCATTCCCGGAAAATCCTCATCTTATGGGCCGGGAAGTTCATCAAAGAGGATTGAGAGATGCGGTTGAAGATGTATCACTTGATTATTTTGCCCATAAAGGCGAAGTTGATGCGCAAGGTCGGGAGCTCTTCGTTGCTCCTGAAGCGAAGTTAGATATTCTTGCATTTCGATTAGTTTCAAATTCTATGCTTGATGTTGTTGATCATGGTATTGCATCGGTTTTTTCCCATCCTGACCAGGCTCCAGTAAAAGCAGTTGTCGATGGGATTATCACAGATTACGCAAAAGCGCATAATAATAAATATCCCTCTTATCGGGAGCTATTAAATGCATTAAGAAGTCGCATTGACGCTCAAAGCAAAGGTGAATCTAAAGATGATCAAGGAAGATTTATCAGCAGAGTCGCAGAAGCGCGAATCCGAGGAATTTTTTACGACAATGTCTATACCATGTTGGAAAATAGTCGAAACTACGATGCAACTTCCCAAACTGTATTAAATCGAACAGATCTTCCACAGCCAGTAATGGATATGTTAAAACAGCTTAATATTGAAATTTGTGATAACGGTTGGGTTGACTCTCATAAAATACCGCAATTAATTCAAAAATATACTCAACTTCGTGCAGGTG
>PFLI01000058.1:2830-4311 GCA_002785065.1 Candidatus Roizmanbacteria bacterium CG_4_10_14_0_8_um_filter_33_9 | reverse complement strand
AGTTTTATTTTCAATTTTAAGACATATTTCTTTTGGAAAAATATGAGCAAAATGTTCTGTTACTTTATCATTCTCAAAAAAGAGATAAAGAAGCGTATCCCCTCTTTTTGGAAGCTGATTATTCTTTACAAAAATACTTCCTTGCATAGAACACTATGTTAATCTTTAAAATGATTGGAGTCAAGAGGTAAAATATTATAAATATTACTATTGACTTTTCATAAAAATAGGTAATAATGGTACATAATCTTTTATAAAAATGAAAAAAGAAATCGAAGAAAAAAATCTTCAACAAACTAATTCACATTTCTCAAACAAACATACAATTCTATTGGTAAATACAGGAACACATAAAAAGCGATTTATTATACATAAACTGAAGGAAATGGGTATTTCCATTATCGTATTAAATAAGGAAAAAAATTGGGCGCAATCATATGTCGATTCTTGGATACTTGCCGATACAACAAATCATCGAGAATCACTTACTGCTGTTGAAAAATTTATCACTTCAAATCCACATCTAAAAATTGAGGGAGCTATGACTTTTTGGGAAGACGATGTTCTTCTTACTTCCAAAATAATTGACCGTTTCAATTTTGTTGGAATACCCTTTCATATTGCAAAGCAAGTGCGAAACAAGTATTTATTTCGAAAATTTTGTCAAGAAAATAATATCCCAACTCCGCAACACATGTTAGTAAAATCAATGGACGATCTTCATTTTATTGAGCGTAATTTTAAATTTCCTTTAGTAATTAAACCCGCGTTTGGTTCAGCAAGCGCATTTGTTGTTCAAGTAAAAGACAAAGAAGATCTTGATGAGGTATATCAATATGTTAAAAATAATATTTCAGCAAATACAGAATCAGCGCTTTCTGATGGCTTAGATATATTTATTGAAGAATATATTGACGGCGACGAAGTTGATCTTGATCTCATGATTCAAAATGGAAAAATTAAATTTTATGCCATTTCAGACAATTTTAATAAAGCAAAAGATATATTTTTCATGGATAGTGGTCAATCTATTCCGTCAAGTCTTCCTATTAAGGACCAAGACGCCTTGCTTGATATGGCTGAGGAAACATTAGAAAAATTAGGAATCCAAAACGGCTGCATTCATTTTGAAGCAAAATCTACAAAACGCGGACCATTTCCAATTGAAGTTAATCTCCGTATGGGTGGTGATTATATTTATTCATATATTAAAGATGCATGGAATGTTGATCTTATTGAAATGAGTGTAAATATAGCATTAGGTCAATATATTAAAACAATAAAAAATAAATATCCTCGGAAATATATTATTGGATGGGATCTCTATCCAAATGCTTCGGGTATTTTAGTACAACTTGATATTTCAGAAAAACTGAAGTCAAAAAAATACTTGGAAGAACTACATATTTATAAAAAAATCGGGGATCCTGTTCTCATTCAACCTGATGGATCGGATTATCTTGGATGGTTGACTGTATCAG
>PFLI01000058.1:0-2814 GCA_002785065.1 Candidatus Roizmanbacteria bacterium CG_4_10_14_0_8_um_filter_33_9 | reverse complement strand
TGCACAAGATAACCTAAAAGACGCTCTTAATTATATTGACTATAAGGTGGTTAAATTTGATCCTGCATCATCAATTGGAAAGACATCACGAAAACATCGTCGTTCTTTTGCATCACTCCAACAAGATACCATTATCCGGGCTATGAAAATTGAAAATATACGAAGAGTTTCCATTAAAGACTTACGGAAACTCCATATCGGAATTGCATGTAATATTTTCAACGGTGAAAAAGGAGATGTCGAAGTAGATCTCATGAGTGTCGGTAAAAATATTGAAAAAACGCTTGTTGAGCGAAATTACAAAGTTTCATTTTTTGATTTCAATAATCTTCCAAAAGTATTTAATGAACTGCGGACATCTGACGTTGATATGGTTTTTAATGTTTGTGAACGAATAAATAATTCAAGTCTTCTTGAACCGCACGCAGCTTCTATTTTAGATACTCTCCAAATCCCCTACACTGGATCAAATCCATTTACGTTATCTTTATGTATTGATAAAATCAGGGTTAAAAAACTACTTGCCTACCACGATATACCAACACCGCGATGGGATTATGCATATACCATGGATGACGATATCGATGAAGATTTGAAATACCCGCTCATTATTAAACCAGGCAATACAGATAATTCTATTGGGATAACAAATGAATCGGTTGTTGTTAATAAACGCGAACTGAAAAAACAACTTGAAAAAATTATTCTTAAACTAGGAAGACCTGCTTTAATTGAAGAATATATCGAGGGAGATGAATATGATGTTTCTATCATGGGGAGCGATGAAGCTGATCTCCGCATCCTTCCCCTATCCCGTTCCATATTTGATAAAATGCCTAAAGGCTATTGGCATATCTATCCTTTTGAAGCAAAATGGAAAGAAAAAGCTGCTTATAAAAAAATTATTACTCAAAGACCTCCAAAAAATATCAGTAAACGTCTAGAATCATTGATTTCTGAAATTGCTCTTGATACGTATAACATTCTTGATTGTCATGATTATGGAAGAGTGGAAATTCGTGTTGATAAAAACGATAACCCTTATGTTCTGGAACTTAATCCAAATCCTTCAATTAATATTAATGATTGTGTTCCCTATGTTGCGGAATTAACAGGTATGGACTATGGAGACTTCTTGGAGGAAATAATAAGCATGGCAGTCAAACGCTACAAAAATAAACCCCCCTACTACCACCTGCAGACGAATATTATGTAGAAATATATAAACAAACTCGGATTACGAAACTTAATACATTATTACTACAAGCAATTCGTCATTCTGGCACCACTTCTGATTGTCCAGAATCAGTTTACCCTTCCGTAACTTTAACGTAGGAGGGATTCTGGATGCGCCCGCTTTTGGCGAGACTTACCAGAATGACGTAAATATTATTTCGTAATTTACCATAATGACACCTATTTACATTCGACTAATATTCGACTACTATTTGACTAAAATTAAAAAGAATTTATTACGCCAAAAGCAACCAGACGAATTGATTTCAATAAACTTATCAAATTTGGCTTAATTGTCAGACGCGGAAAAGGAAAAAATACGTATTATGTATTGAAAAAGAAATAAACACTATAAAAACAACCCCCTACTACCACCTCCAGACGAATATTATGTAAAAATACCTTTTAATAACTATTATTTTATTTTTCCCAATATGCCTCATCTTTCGATTTATCGATAAATCGAAACAAAAACGAAAAAGCTTTCAATCTTTACGATTAAACAGTTTCCAATAAAACCACAAGTTTATTATCTGAAAAAACTGTAAAGTAAGAAGTGCTTTCGAAGGAGTGACTTTATCTGCTACAAATCCTAATATAAACGCTAATACACCAAACACAATACTTCCCGCAAATGAATTGAGCGAACCCATTGTCGCGCGTTGTTCATTTGAAAATTCTTTTTGCATTAACGTATTCTTTGTTACAGATGTAACGCCATAAAACACTGATGTTGTAGACATGATAAGTGGAGATAATATGGTTGGAAATGCTGTTGAAATAATATTTACAATCCGATTGTAGATATTGTCAATAATAAGTATTTTTATAATTTTTAATCCCTTGAATCTTCTTAATATTCTTCCACTAAAATGAAAACTTAATGCTGCTCCAATATTTGAAATTGTTTTAGCAATTCCAACTGCCCACACTGGCCAAAGAGTATTATAGAACGCAGACTGGAATTGGTATGAGGCTTCTCCAAATGCATACCCGAATATTGAAGTAAGACTTAATAAACGAAGTTTCTTATTTTGTGTGAAATTTTTGAAAGCAGCCTTTAAGTGAATGTAGATATTTCCACTTTCACTGCTATGCGTCTTCAATTCTTTCAGTTGGAAAGATAAGTAAAGACAGATTACTTGAGGAATAACGGATAACCACATAATTAAAGAAAAAGACCAGTTGGCAAGAAAGCTTCCTAACAACCCTGAAATAGCTAAGGCGATTTGAAACATTGCGCTTATTTTTCCTAAAAACTCATCATACTGATTTTCATTACCGGATTCTGAAAGCGTATCATGAAGGAGCGCATCATTGTTGCCGCTGTAAAAAGAGCGTGATAGACCTTCAAATAAAGCCCCAATGGAAAGCATAAAAAACGATTGACCCAAGGCATAAAAAAGAGAATATAAAACCGCTAACAATGCGCCTAAAATAACTGTTTTTTTCCTTCCAATTTTATCGGAGAATATTCCGGTTGGTATTTCAAAAAGAGCCGACGAAATCATAGTAATGGAAAATATACTCATACCTAAAGCATATGAACCAGAAACCCGTGCAAAATAAATAATAGCT
>PFLI01000156.1 GCA_002785065.1 Candidatus Roizmanbacteria bacterium CG_4_10_14_0_8_um_filter_33_9 | reverse complement strand
CTTAAGAGAGATTAATTTTCCTCCGTAAGGAGAAATTAAGTTTACTTTTTTTAGGTAATCCTTGTTTTTCATACAGTAGTAAACAATTTTAAGCAGTAGATAACCAAGAAGCAACACGCGAACCTAAACGTTTCTTTAGCAAAAGCAATTCTTGAGAGTATAATTTTCTCAGAAACTGAGCATAATGAGAAGGAATCGGTTTATCTATTCCAGGATTAATCTTTTTATAATATGGATGTCGGTTCCAATCTTTTTGTCCAGACTCACCCAAAAAATTAAATGTTTCTCTTAGCAGTGATTTCGGACGACTTTTGATTTCATCAAATATAATAATTTTAAATTGGTTTGATGAAAATACGCTTGAATAATTTTTAAGAATATTTAAATAATTGAACCTCTTTTTATCCTTTTTGAAAAAATCGAACATTACTTGTTCACCTATTTTTTCGATATTCTTGCCTTTTACTTTTGTAATGATCCATTTAGCATAAGACCAAGTCCGGTCGATTGGATTTCTCAGAATCAAAATTATTTTTAAATCTGGCATCATTTCCTTTATCCAACGAATTTTATATACCGGCAAAGTACAATAGAAAGGACTTTTTGTACCCCGGATAATTCCTGTCCCCCTTTTTATAATATTTGAATATGATCTTAAACTTCTATCAAGATGTGATGTAAAATACTCCGGCTCAGTAAGGGGGAGATGAATATTTGGATGATGATATAAATTATTCATAAACCAAGTCGTACCACATCTGGGTAGACCAATTATCATAAAGTTAGGAAAACAGAGATCCTTCGAAGATTTAATATTATAAGCATATAATTTCCATTCTAAATACCTTATACAAAAGAAGATAAAATCTTTCACAGATTTGTATGTAATAAAAACCCACTGATAAAAGGCTTTTTCCTTTAAATGTTTTCTCAGTAGTTTAATCGCAGGGCTTTTCAAATACTAATCCTATAACTCCTAAATTATTAACCTCTTGGAAATTGTTAATGTGTTTAAATTTCGTCATAATAAACCAAGGATCAAATACTGTTTCTTCTAATTCTAATTTAATCCATCGTTGAATATATTCATCGAACCAGCCTGCTTTCTTCTCTTCAATAATTTCGATTAGTTTAGGTTGAACACCTAATGGTTTAATCAATCTTTCCGTTAGACTCTCTGGACTGTATATGCGCTGAAAAAAATATTTCCTTTTTTTTCTAACTGACAAATTATAATGATCCTGAACACGATATTCTATCCTTCTTTTTCTCATTATATGTGTTGTAAGTATTAATCTGCCACCAGGTTTAATTACTCTCCACATCTCTTTTATAGCCTTGGTATCACCTTTACCGACAATATGCTCAATCACACTTATTGAAATAACAGTATCGTAACTTCTTGACTTATAAGGTAAATTAAGAGCATTCTCAGTTCTAACTTTGAGATTTGAATTAAAAGCAGCAGTCAGTATTTTAGTCTCTTCAATATCTGATTTATCAGGATTAATCATATGATATTCTAGACGAGGATATTTATGGCTTAAAAATATCCCGAAACCTCTAGGAGATGAAATATCCAGTATACTAGATATCCTCTTAACAGGAATATTGCGTCTTACGAAATCAAATTCGAAATATCGAATTGAAGAAATTGGATTAATAAAAAGTTGAAAAAATCTAAAAAAGCCAAGTTTCGAATACGATCTTAAAGCAGATAAACGGATAAAGGAGTCGATATCATTACTTGGGATATTTCGAAAACATGAAATAAGTTTAATACCCAAACTTATTATTAACAGTTTTATTACTTCTAAATAACGCATCAAACATTATTATACTAATTTTCGGATTGCAGAAGCTATTAGATCTCTATGTAGTCCAAAATGCCTAAGCGCTTCATCCCTGAATCCAGTTTGCGGAAAATCCTTCATAGAAATATGTTTTATTAAAGAAAAATGAATATCGTGCATTGATAAAAAACTCATCAGACTTTCCCCGAATCCGCCTCTGTAAAAGTGATCCTCTATTATAAATAAAGGGATATTTCTTTTAGAGGCTTTACTATACGCGTTGATATTAAATTCCGTCAGCCATGGATGGTTCCATATTTCAATATCGATATTATCTTTTCTTAATTTTTGACCAGCCTTAATACATTCACCTAGCACCACAGGTCCTATTCCAACTATCAGAGCGTCTGTACCTTTTAGTATTATTTGAGGTTCCCCAAGTGAAAGACTATCAGAAGGAACAGGAATTTCCTCGATCGAAGCAGCCATTGACAATCGAAGATACAAAAGCCTACATAGATTATTTCTAAAGTATCTTCGAAGAATATTTTGTATATCATCTGCACTTGTAGGTTGATATAAAAGTAAATCGGGTATATTTTTCACACAGGATATATCACGAAAAGCCTGATGAGATTTTCCTGGAGTTGCCGGTAATATTCCAGCCATGTTACCTACAATAAGGGCTTTTACATGCTCAGAAGCGAGATTATAGAGTTGTTCGTTAGCACGTGACGTTAAAAAAGCTGCATAGGTACTAATTATTGGTAAATATCCCAATCTGGATAACGCACAGGTCGTAGCTACCATGTGCTGTTCCATTATACCCATTTCAAAAAAGCGTTTAGGGAAAGATTTTCTAAAGGGAATAAATCCACAATCTTCTTCAAGATCCCCATCAATAACGACTATTCTACTGTTATTTTTTGCTTCTTCCAGTAATGCATTGGCAAATCCTGTTATTAAACTTTTCCCTTTAATACCCTGCTGAATCGGTCCCTTGGGAATATTACAAAGTGACTTATTTAAATTCCAGCGAAAGCCTAACTTTATTAATTGTCTTTTTATACGAGATAAAATTTGAGTCAAACCGTCTCTCAATTGGACACTATTGGGTGATTTATTATGCCATATATATTTATCCGATGATATCTTCAACAATTTAGTGGATTCCATGTAGGATACACCTTGACCTTTGATCGTATGGCAATAAAAAATTTTTGGCTTACCTGTCTTTTCTTTGAGCTCAGTAATAATTGCAGATATTTCACTAACTGTACTTCCTGACCCCTCTTCCACTATAAAACCGAGGTTTCTCCATGCTTTTACAAGATTTCCGTAATGTACAATATTCTCCGTGAATTGATCTGTTTGAACTTTGTTGTTATCGATAATTATATATAAATTTTCCAGTTTGTAACTTGCAGCACTTAGGAATGCCTCCCAACATTGACCTTCCTGTAATTCTCCATCACCAACTATGACTACGATAGCTCCCTTTAGTCTGAATCGCTTCTTACCTATCGCATATCCAACAGCTTTCGATAATCCCATGGCAAGAGATCCTGTATTTGCCTCAATACCGGGAATACATATGTCACAATGACCCTCCAATCCTCCCAATCTTCTCAAATCATTTAATTTATTTACCGGAAAATATCCTTTAGCTGCCAGGGTACCATAAAGAGAAGGAGCCGCATGCCCTTTGGAAAGGATAAATATATCTCTATTATTTAGATCTTTATTATTAATATCAAATTCAAACGATCTAAAATAAATCTCGGTTAATAGTTCAACAATACTCAAAGAAGCTCCTAAGTGCCCTGTCCCTGCGCGCGCTACGGATAATAACGTGTTAAAACGGATAAGTTCCGCGGTAGTTTGTAAATAGTCATCCGGAGCGATATTGTTCTTTATCTTGAAGCTTAATAATTTAAATACATCAATATCTATATATCCTAAATTATTGAATAGATTCATAAGTTTTATCCTAAATAAGGTTTGTTATCTACATGTGGTAATATAACTAAACCTTTTTTGATTAAATACTCCGCATATATCCAATCTTTTTCAGTATTTATATCATATCCTTCAAGTTTATCAGTAATAAACGGAATAATTTTCGTTCCTGCAATTGATAAGGTCATAAGTGGAATTTCACATTTCGCAATTTCCAGACTAGAATTTTGCACATATACTTTAGGCAATTCTTGTATAGGTTTACTATACCACTCAATTCCCGAAGACTCAGGATTTTTTATGACTGGATTCATCCTGTTTCCATTAACGATCCACATTTTTGCTGGGTGTTGTAAACATCTCTCTACTGCCCGAAGCGAATCTGCATCCTTATCAGACAAAAATAATTCCCATGCTTTCTCCAACATTGAAACTGAGCGAAAAGGACTGGACGGTCGTAATATTGAAAAGAACTCAATACTTTGTTTATTAAGCTCTAATTTTTGCAGAGTATATTTTAACCATTCAATATCAGGAGAAGCGTCCTGTGCATATTCTGCTGGCCTTAAAAACGGAACTTCCGCCCCATAATACTGAGCGATTTTGGAAATTTTGTCATTATCAGTA
>PFLI01000149.1:4511-8059 GCA_002785065.1 Candidatus Roizmanbacteria bacterium CG_4_10_14_0_8_um_filter_33_9 | reverse complement strand
GAAAATCCTGTGTCACCGGTTTTAAGAAAGGTTCCAACTGTGAAGATAATCTAAAGTACTAAAAGTTACCCACAACATTTGTCATTGAACCAAAAAAGGTTTGACAATTAGTAGTAGTATGTTTATATAATTACTATTTAATAAAAATATCATGTTACAGTCACAAGAATATCGTCCGCCAGTTGCTTCATCTCAATTAGTTAAACCAGATCAACAACCTCCTGTTACTCCAATAGGTTTGTTAAAGGAAAAAAGTCCAGAAGTTGCAACAGAGTTACAACAATTAGTGCACAACTTCGAAGCAGGTCTTGCAGGTGAATTACTAAATGCGTCACAACCCAACCAAACTGCACTTTTAAATATTTTAAGAGATTTAGGTAATGGAACGTTTGCTCGTTCACTTAGTGAAAACAAGAATGATCCTGGGAGAATTGCTGTCGCATTAGGCGGCGCCGAAGCACTACTACGACCTGAAGCAGATGATTTAGGTAAAGCAAGAGCTATGTCACTTATAATTGAACTTTATCGAAGATATGTATCACAGAATGTTCCTCAAGATATAATCGATGGTCTTAAAAAAGCGGCTGGTAAAATAGTCCCTGCTCAGAGCACAAAACAGACTGAGAATCCTCAATTACAAGATAAATAATTGTTTATTCTTTAATCGATTAACTTTTCCTAATTTTAATTATACCCCTTTGCCTGTAAATTAAACATATTTGCATATTCACCATTTGATTTCATAAGTCGGTCATGACTTCCCCGTTCAATAATTTGCCCTGCTTTTATAACTACAATTTCATCTGCTTGACGGACAGTGGAAAAACGATGTGATACCATTACAACTGTTTTATTTTTAATCAAAGACATAACTTTGTTAAAAATTTCATTTTCTGTTTTTGCATCAACCGCAGCTGTTGGTTCATCAAGAATCATAATCGGACTATTTCTCATAAATACTTTTGCAAGCGCAATCCTCTGCCATTGGCCAATTGACAATTGTTCACTTCCCTCAAAAGTTGCACCAAGTAATTGATTATATTTTTTCGGTAATGAATTTACAAACTCCGTAACTCCTGCCATTTGAGACGCTTTCTTAATATCATTCGTATTTCCGATTTTTATTACTGATCCCATTGCAATATTTTCTTTAACAGTCAAATCATATCCGACATAATCTTGAAATAGAACCGAAAATAAAGAATGAAGTTTTATTTGAGAAATGGATCTGATATCAATCCCATTTAAAGTAATTGATCCTTTTTGTACGTCATAAAATCTACAAAGCAACTTTATCAGTGTAGTTTTTCCCGAACCGTTCTCTCCAACTATGGCAACTTTCTTTTCCCCGTTAATATATAAAGAAAAATTTTTAAATACTGGACGCTTACTATGTGGATAGGTAAAAGAAATGTTATTGAAATTAATATCAACCTTATTTTCTGATAGCAACAATACTGTTGGTTTTACTGGATCAATAATTTTATTGGGGAGTTCTAAAAAACGCCGTATTTCATCAATGTAAAGATTAACCTCAAAACCGTAAATAATATTCTTAACTAAATTCTGCAAGCTGCTTGCAAATGTTTGCAAATTATTAAGGTAAAAAGTAAGAAGACCAGGAGTAAGTGTTTTTTGAATAAGTTTGACAAGAAGTGATGAGGTTATATAAAACATGGGGGCATTGGATAAAAGCACTCCGCTAAAACCATACATCATTCTCTTTTTTTCAATATTTTTTTGATTAGTGTGAAAAACTCCAAGTAGATTTTGAATCTTTTCAATAAAATAATCTCCCACTTGATACAATTTAAATTCTTTAATATATGCAAGATTGTTAAACAACCCAGTAAAATACATAAATTTTCTTCGTGTTGTTGAATCAGCATCCCAAATATTCCATGCTGATTGTCCAATTTTTAATAAAATGAGAAAGGCCGGTATCTGAAATAAATATAAAAGTAAAAGCCACAAAGGATTCATTTGGATAATAATCATGCTTTGGACAGTTACTTGAATCAAGTTATACAAACTCCAAAACGAAATATTCAACATCTCAGTAGGCCTCCATGAATAAGTATCTAGCGCTTTTTGTTTGAGATCTAAGATGGTACTATCTTCGAAAAAACCAAGATCCATACTATTTAACTTTGAAATAACTGTATGACTAAAATATGCTTCCAAATCAAAACGCATAATCTTAAATAAACCTTCGAGTAAACTATCAAGAAAGAACCAAGTTAAATCTAATACAATTTTTAGTCCAACTAAATAAAGCAAATTGTTAAAAGTTGTTTTTGAAACATAAGACAAAACGGCTTGATCAATAATGAGTTTTAAAATCCAGAAAGATAGGATCGGTAAAGTAGCATATAAAATAATGGTGCATATTCGAGCTATGAATTTCAGAGGACCTAATGAATAACTTATCTTCAATATCCAAATTATATTTTTAATAAGTCGGACTAGTTTCATATGTTTCAAACGTCATTCTGGTAAGTCCCGGTTAGCGGGACGCATCCAGAATCTGATTCTGGAGTCGCTTTGCTCCCCAGAATGACGAATTAATAACTTTCTTTAAAAATTGACCAGTAAACGATCGTTTGCAATTAATAATCTCATTTGCTGTTCCTTGCACTACAACATCTCCCCCTCTTCTACCACCTTCCGGACCAAGATCAATAATCCAATCAGCTTGAGATATCACGTCTAAATTATGTTCAATTACAATTACCGTATTACCATTGTCTACCAGTTGTCTCAAGATAATAATGAGCTTTTCAATATCCGCCATATGCAATCCGGTTGTAGGTTCATCCAACACATAAATGTTACCCTTTTTATGCAGCTCGCTCGCAAGTTTTACCCGTTGAGCTTCTCCACCTGATAATGTGTTCAACGATTGACCCAGTTGTAAATAGTCCAAGCCGACTGATTTCAATATTTCAAGTCGTCTTATAATCTCACTGTCATTAAAAAATGCTATTGCTTCACTTATTGTCATTTCTAAAACATCACTTATTGACTTATTTTTGTATAAATATGTTAATACGTCTTTTTTATATCGTTTCCCCTCACACTCTGAACAAATTAAAGTAACACTACTTAAAAAATGCATATCAATTTCCCGAAAGCCCAAACCTTTACACTTTTCACAAGCTCCTTTAGAATTAAAGCTAAAATAACCAATATTCTTTCCCGTCTCTTTTGCAAACAGCTTTCGAATCCGATCAAATACGCCAGTATAAGTAGCAGGGTTGCCACGATTCATTGCCCCAATTGGAGATTGGTCGATCACAACTGCTTTCGGATGTTGTTCCAAGAAACAATCAAAGATCAAAGAACTTTTACCCGAACCAGCAACGCCAGTTATTGCAGTTAGTACTCCTTGAGGAATACTCACAGAAACATTTTTTAAATTATTAGCTGTTGCATTGGAGATTAACAAATAACCGTTAGATTGTTTGTCATGCTGAACTGGTTTACCCTGTAAGGGTTTCAGCATCTTCTTTTCTATAATAGATCCCGAAACAAGTTCGGGATGACAT
>PFLI01000149.1:0-4456 GCA_002785065.1 Candidatus Roizmanbacteria bacterium CG_4_10_14_0_8_um_filter_33_9 | reverse complement strand
TATTACCTCAGGATCATGCTCGACAACCAATACGCTATTGCCTTTATCGCGAATCTTTTTTAAGATACTAATCATTTGACTAATATCTCTCGGATGAAGACCAATAGTTGGTTCATCAAGAATATATAACATTTCAATTAAGTTGCACCCAAGTTGCCGTGCCATTTTTACCCGCTGAGACTCGCCGCCAGATAAAGTTCGTACTGATCGGCTAAGCGACAAATATCCCAATCCTATTTCTTTTAAACTTCCAATCATTTCTTTCATTTTTAATATAATGGGAAGAGCTAAAGGATGATTAATGTCTTTGATAAACTCAAATAGATCATCAAGTTCCATATTGGCAAGATCTATAATATTTTTATCTTTAATAAAAACTGATCTTGCCCTCTGATTTAAACGTGAACCTTCACATACTGTACATGGATACAACTTAAAAAATTGATGATCGCGACTCAATACTGAAGAAGATAATCCCCGTCTATCTGCACGACGTCTTAAAATTCCGGTTACCACTCCTTCAAAACTATATTTTTGGATAAAACCTTGAGTTTTATCACTTAATACTATCCTCTCGCTATAAAGTAATTTGTCCAAATCCGTTCGACTAAACTGTCTTAATGGCTTTTGAGTATCAAGTACATTACTCGCAATTAATATGTTGGTTCGTCTTCCTCCTGATCGATAATCTGAGTGTCTAATTCCGCCTTCTACAATTGATTTATCCCAATCAAATAAACTATTTTCGTCAATTTTAAGCTCCTCTCCAAGTCCTTTACAATTCTCACATGCCCCTTCTGGGTTGTTAAATGAAAACAAATTTGAATCACCAATTGTTGGCAATCCAAATCTACTATATAACAATCTTAAATAGGTATAAATTTCTGTCACCGTACCAACAGTTGAACGAGGATTTGTTCCCAACCGCTTTTGATCAATAACAATTGCTGGAGATATGCCTTCAATCTCATCGGCTTTAGGCCTGCCAATTTTAGGCAATCTTTGTCGTGCATAAGTTGCTAAACTTTCTAAATACTGTCGTTGTGCTTCTTTATAAATTACATCAAAAACAAGGGATGACTTCCCTGCTCCAGATAAACCGGTAAACACCACTAGTTTATTGCGCTGTATATCAATGTTAATATGTTTTAAATTGTGTTCATACGCATTTCGGACTGTTATGTTCATATGAAGCGATTATAAACCATGCCCTTACGTCATACGCAAATGAACACGTAATAATTAGAGAATTAAAGGATTAACGAGTTAACGAATTAAGAGGTTGTTTTATTTTCTAAGGAATTCTTTATTGTGTCTTTTTTCTTGTAAATAGACAATAAAACCACCTATTTGTTTTGCTAATTGAAGTAATTTGTCATTTGTACTATTAAATTCCACGTTATCAATATAACCTGTAATCAAAGCAATATTAATTTGGTTTCTTACCTCTCCCACAGATCCTTTAGAAATTTTTAAGAATCGAATAAATTTGTTATTGTTGTTTTTCTCAAAGCCTTCAACAATATTTGAGCTTATTGAGATTGTTGCTCTTTTTATTTGATTAACTAAAACAAAATCATGTTTAAATCGTTCTTTTGCAACTAAATCATAAATTACCTTTGTTATTATCAAGCTTAATTTCCAAATCTCCAAGTCTTCAAATCGATATATTTTCATTTTGTAATTATTAATTCATTAGCCCGTTAACTCGTTAATTGTTAAATTGTATTTAATCTACTATATAAGTCAATGGACTATAATCCACATTTGCCCCTATAGAGAGTATAATGACAGTATGTTGTATACAAAGGAATTTGCCGAGATATGTGATACTTCAAAAAAAACCATCATCCATTACGACCGAATTGGACTACTCAAGCCATCCCGCCGACGAGGAATTTTTAGACTGTATGAACCACAGCAAGCTCTTATCTTTCAAAAAATCATGCTTCTTAAAAGTTTTGGTTTAAAGCTTCAAGAAATAAAAATATATATCCATCGAAATGATTTGCTACAATCTTTATTTGAAAAAAAAGAGAAAGAATTAAATGCTCAAAAAAACGTTATTGAAAAACGCATAAACAAAGCCCATGAATTTGTTTTATCATTAAAAACTAATAAACTTCTGATTTCTCCAAAAATTAAAACAATAAAACAATACTGGATATATGCATTAAAAAAACAAGGACGTTATGTTGACATTGCTTCTCATCAGCGGGAAATTTTTAAACTTATCCATGACGAAAAATATCATTATCCTGGTCTTACTATTTTCCATAATCAGGGATATTCACCTCATGATTCAAAAATGACTACCTGCGTATATCTTGGTGAAACAAAACCAAAGACAATTATCGGAGTAGATCTTATTCAAGTTCCCCAACACAAAGCGCTAAGTTATACACATATAGGTTCATATTCCTACATGTCCTACATTTGGCAGTTTATGGATAAATACATTATTGACAACCATTTAAAATGTAATCCTGAATTAGATTGCAGAGAAATATACTGGAAAGGAAGTTTTTTTGAAAAAAATGAAGAAAATCTTGTTACAGAACTCCAAATACCCCTAATATAACTTATTCTATTAAATTCCTCTCCTCCTCAGAAGCAATAACTCTAAATCCTACGTGAGATTGACCGGCAAAAAAGAGACCTTCTCCAACACCTGCGGATAATAAGAAATGTTTTTCTCCACCGGTTAAATAAAATGTATTGGTAATCTTATCAACTGCTGCAGTTGATTGTTTTAAAATAATCTGCATACTGGAGTTTGTAACAATAGCTTTTCCTTCATCGGTTGCTAAAAAATCTTCAGCGTCTTGTGTAATAGTTGTTAATCCAAGATGATATTTGCGGGCCCGTTTAGCAAAATTATGCAAATAAGCACCAGAATCTTTGTGTTTAATAAGATACCAAGCTTCATCCACTATAAGAACACGTTTGTGTTTTTCTCCTCTTCGTACGGTATTCCAAATATAATCAAGAACAATATACATGGCAACAGGCCTCATATTTTCTTCTAGATCTCGAATGCCGAAAATCGTAAAATGATTTTTTATATCAAAATTTGATCGTTGATTAAAAATACCCGCGGCTGAACCCATGACGAATTTTTCTAATCGACCAGCCATCTCTTTTGCTTCTGGACTTTCCATTCCTAAAAAAACCTTGTACAGATCTTCAAGAAGCGGGGGCGGGTTTTTAAATGTATCCGGATCCTGTGTAATACCCTGTTCTCGATAGGTTAAAACCAAGGCTCGATCAAGTAAGGCATCTTGCGCTGGAGTTAGTTCACCCATAATTACTTTCATGAGGGAGTGAAGATCTAAGATCTTATTTGATAACTCATCAGGCTCTGGATGATCTATCGTAAGATCAAATGGGTTTATTTTATATTCCGAATTATTTGAAAACTTTACAAATTCTCCACCCATAGACTCGCTTAGCTTTTTGTATTCATTCTCGGGATCAATAATAATCACATCGACATCCATCATAAGAAGACGAAGCGCTTCCAATTTAACGTAAAAACTTTTTCCTCCTCCTGATTTTCCTAAAATGACTGAGTTTGCATTTTCCAGAGTAAAACGATCAAAAATAATTAGGCTTCCATCGTGTTGATTGATTCCATACAAAATCCCCTCATTTCGCGTAAGTGAAGCTGTTGAAAAAGGAAAGGTCATGGCAAGAGAGGTGCTATCCATATTTCTCCAAACCGCTAATTTATCATAAAATAATGGAAGAGTTGATTTAAATCCTTCCTCCATTTCAAGCGTTGCCTGTTTCGCGATCATTAAAACTGACGAGAGTGTAGAATCAACTTCTTTTGTTATAAGATCTAGTTCTTCTTTTGAATCTGCAGGAATAGTTATATATAAACCAAACTGAAAAAAACGTTCAGATCCTTTTGCCAACTCGGCCTGAAGGGCAAGCGCATCATCTAATGAAACTTGAACTGTTGGATCAACTACTTTACCGGCTTTTATTTCCGCCTCAATTGTTGCTTCCATTTCTCCAATTTTTCTTCTCAATTCATCAAGAACTGTTTTTGATTCGGTTGGATATACATACATTGAAACATATAAGGGATGATCAAATGTAATAAGTGGATGCAGCCAATTTGCAGAAACATAACGGGGATATCCAACTACATACAATGTTCGATAATATTTTTGATCAATTTTTAGATGATTAAAATCTGTTTCGACAAAAGAAGGAGCTATGAGATCTTTTATCGAAACAACTCCCGCAGCAAGAACATTGCCCACATTTTCGGGACCATTTGTAGTATTTGTTTGTTTTGATCCTAACATATTACGTTATGAATTTGACATTACAACATCAGTATAACTTTCAATAGGAGCAAGTTGACGACCTGTTGCTGATGGATTATACAGATTGATAAATAATTCAACTAATTCCTGTTTTTGCAAAACCGTTGCCCTCAATC
>PFLI01000141.1 GCA_002785065.1 Candidatus Roizmanbacteria bacterium CG_4_10_14_0_8_um_filter_33_9 | reverse complement strand
GAATAAACCTTTATCATTAGCAAAAACAAATTTAACATTTTTATACGGAAAATCCGGAGTTTTGTCACCTCCTGTATTTTCAAAAATCTTTAATTTTAGATAAGCCCCACTACCTTCGGTTACAATTGTATACTTCCCTCCCGGACTGACCGCCACGCTTTTATACATATTATCACTTTCTACTTCCTTCTTCCAGCTTGATCCCCCCAAATAATAAAGTTTTTTATATGTGCGAACGACTACGGTTTGGTTATTAGCCGAATCAAAAATAGTGGAAGCTATACTTTCACCTTCATCGGTATCTCCAATCACTCGAACCTGCTGCTTAGCTAAGGTTTCTTCACAGTAACCTTCCTGTTTACCCTTACACGGAGTAACAATATTATTATTCCTCAAAAAATGTTTTCCGCAGTCGGCCGAATGTGGCCGACCATAATCATAATCACCACCCTCGATTTCATACCGGGTGTATTTATACAAGCCTTTGTTAAATAAAGCACCTGGACAAAGATAAAAGCCGTCGGGAGATACATCCATAGAGGTCACCCATCCACTCTGACCTTTACTAAGCGTGGTTGATCCAAACTCACTTCCCGAAGAATCAAACACTTTCATAATTCTTTCATTGTCTTTTTTGATTCCAAGGTAGGTATTAAGACCAACTGTTCCGCCGTCATAGGAAATATCCAACCCGACATCTCCTTCATAACCTAACGCGTAGGGAACAGAAGTTTCTTTTAACTGGCTTCCAGAAACAAGATCAAGAAAATATAAATTACTGTTTTTTGCTTTATTGTCCAAGGTGTAAGCAACTAAAAGATTTCCATTTTTTGATCCACTCATATTGCTAACAATTCTTTCGCCTTGCCCTAATGTTTTTTCCCATAAAAGTCTTGGTGTTATCACATGTAGTCCGTCGTCATTTGGTCGGCCCTGAAGTTTTTCCAGAACGAATTCCAGATTCTGGTCATTGGGTATAGCATTGACATCCTGACTGATCGTTTTATAACCGGCAGCGGAAATAGTAAACAAATATTTTCCGGGCTGCATACCGGGCAGATGACCGGTGCCGTTTACTGTTTCATTAAAACGCCAACTGGCAGCATTGTTAGCTAAAACCTGTGCCGTAACCGGATTTCCTGAACTGTCTTTGACCGTTACCGTAAACATGACATCCTGATCCTTGAGAACAAAGTTAACCGAATTAAAAAGCAGATTTCCTTCTTTACAGGCATCAAATTCGTTGACAAACTTGAACTCCAGTTCTTTTGAGTCGGACAGGGAAAACTCCGGATGTGATGCCGTAATGGTAATTTTCCCCGGCGTTGTGATTCCCTCGAGATGATAATAACCCATACTGTTGACGATCGTTTCTTCACTGGTTGAAGCCTTTATCGTCGCCCCAACAACTTTCTTTCCGAAAAGGTCCTCCACTCTTCCGTTGACTGATCCGATGTACATCGGTAAAGAAAAGCTTTTTTCGGTTTTATTACCTTCATCGTCAAAGATCACGAGCGTATATTCCTTACTATTACCACAGTAAGGTTTACTTTCCTTATTCTGATCAAAAGTAATGGTAGTGTCCCAACTGAGATAACTTTTACCGGGAATAGGCTTTGCGTTTTGATAGATTGGGGTTTTTCCATCCTGATATTTTCCCTCAAATATTTTTGCACTGGCATACCCATTTTCCTCACCGGTATTTTTTACAACAAAATGAATATTAAAGGAATTAAGAGTTTGATCAACTAATTGTTGTATGTTTCCGTCTAAAATAGTGAATCTTGCCGGAGTTGGCCGGAGGTCAATATCTAACACAAAAGTGTTATTTTGCTCCCATACCTCGGGAATAAGCTGATTGGGATCGACTTTGAAAGTAATCCTGTTCAGCCAACCGTCTAAAGGCTGATAAGGGATTGCCTTAATCCAATAATTGGGAACATTATAATTATTTGCATCAGATTTCTGATCATCAAGAAGCCATTTCTTAAAATCTTTCAAATATTTACCATTTTCTGCCTCATTAATGAGAAAGTCGGTGACAGCATCCGAGAAAGATTTTGGAGGACCGTTTCTGGCTCCTAAATAAATCAGATGTTCTACTTTTTCCTTAAAAAGCCGCTTGGTAACCTCAATTGTATTGTCGCGCTTTTGCGTAACTTCGGCCTTGGCTTCAACGTCAATATCCCAGGCATACCCCATGCCGTTATTGACCAACTTAAAATATAGTTGTTTTGAATTTTTGTCATAGTAAACACCTTGAAAACTGCTTTCCGGGTGGCCGACCGAAAGATCAGGAGCATAAACGTTTTTATCTATTACACATGTTTGTGTACAGTCTTGCTGAGCAGGAACAATACAGCTTTCTATCAAAGGCTTACAAACAAACAAGGCTTTAAAGGGAATGTCAATATTATCACCACTTTTAACAACATCATAAATACTTTTCAGGAACATGATTGTTTTTTTGATCGTATTCCCGTTTTCCTCAGTACAATTATCGGCAAAAACATCATAGCAATAGGTTCCCTGCCAGACAAACTTATATGCAAGACATTGAGAGTAGCAGGTACTTTCCGTTTGTTGATAGGAAAAACTATTTTTAGGAAGAATAAAAAAGATGCTGAAAATTAAATAAACACTCAAAATAATAGTTATGAATATATGTTTCGTATGCTTATTATTATACAACATAAGTCATATATAATAAATAAATGCACCAAAAAAAAAATAAAAAATTATGGATGACCATTGGTCTTTTTTTTTCAATTCTTCTTATCTATTTTGTCGCAAGAAATCTTAAAGATATAGAAAAACTTATACAAGAATTTGGGATCGCTGCTCCTCTTGTTACTATTGTATTATATGGACTATTTGCCCTGACACCCATATCTACTGATCCATTAACTATTATCTCCGGAGCTTTATTCGGACCACTGTTTGGAATTCTTATCAGTTGGATGGGAAATAATGTTGCAGCTTTGGTTGAATATTTTTTTGGTACACGAGTTGCACGAATTACTAATTTTAAAAAAACAAAACAAAATCTTCCCTTTGGTTTAGGTAAACTTCCGGTTGATTCTGCATGGTTTCTTATTTTTGGTCGACTTATTCCTGGATATGGGGGTAAACTTATAAGTATTATGGCTGGTGTATATCATGTTCCTCTTACACTCTATTTATGGACAACTGCTTTAACCAACTTATTCGGATCACTTCTTCTTTCTTTAGGCGGATTTCAACTTATTCACTTGTTAAAACTGTAATGTATGTCATTTCTTTCAATTGATCAGAAAAATGCAATCGAAAAAATTATTTTCTGGTTTATTAATGAAGCTTCTTCAAAACAATATATAAGCTTAGGAGGATATGCGGGTACTGGAAAAACAACTCTCATAAGTATTCTTCGGAAAAAATTGACAATGACAAATAAGAACCTTAAAGTAGGTTTTGCAAGCTATACAGGTAAAGCAGCTCGTGTACTTAAACAAAAATTAAACGAACAAAAAGTAATTTATAAACAAGATACTGTTGGCACCATTCATTCACTTATTTATTCCCCAATAACTAACGAAAAGGAAGAAATAGTTGGGTGGAAACAAAAGGAAAAAATTGATCGGAACTTAATAATCATTGATGAAGCATCAATGGTTGATGAACAAATATGGAATCATTTAGTGTCTTATAACATTCCTATCATTGTTGTAGGTGACCATGGTCAACTCCCCCCGATTCAGGGTGATTTTAATCTTATGGAAAAACCCCAAATTCTTCTCCAACAGATTCATCGACAAGCCCAAGATAATCCAATCATAGGTCTCTCAATACAAGCCCGAGAATATGGCTTTGTCCGCCCAGGTATTTATTCCGACCATGTTATTAAATACAAAAAAAACAATGATGAAACACAAAATATTGTTGAAGAAGCTCTTTCAAATTACAATAGTCAAACTCTTATCCTATGTGGATTTAATCACACAAGACAAAAGCTAAATACTTTCATTAGAAAATCATTAGGATTTGAGTCTCCTTTTCCCCAAAGTGGAGATCGGGTTATTTGTCTTAGGAATAATCATGCGTCACATATTTTTAACGGAATGCTTGGAACAATTATTGATATTCAAAAACATGACAATGACTGGTATGAAACAAGTATTTCGCTTGATGATGAAGAAAAGCAATATCATGGACTTATTTCTATAAAACAATTTGGCCAAAAAACAGGCCTTAATTTTACAGATAAACGATCACAAATTATGAAAGGTGATCTGTTTGATTTTGGATATGCACTTACTGTTCATAAAGCACAAGGTAGTCAAGCAAAAAAAGTTGTTTTGTTTGAAGAACGATTTAGGAAAATGACAAATGATAAATGGAGGCGATGGTTGTACACCGCAATAACAAGAGCGGAAGAAGAATTGATTATTTTTTAATAATAAAATAGAAAATCATGGTTCTTCATCAAAGTTAGTGAAATATTAACGATGCCACCAAGACCGATAGCATTATCTTCTGGATAAATACTTGTTTGTTTCGAAATCCAAATGA
>PFLI01000180.1:4165-4459 GCA_002785065.1 Candidatus Roizmanbacteria bacterium CG_4_10_14_0_8_um_filter_33_9 | reverse complement strand
ATTATTCCCCGTTTTATGGAACGGGCGGGATTTGAACTATCAACAAGAATAATGGTCAATTCTGTTGATCCAAAAATCGCGGCAGAGGAGTTTAAACAAAAATAAAACTATGAATAATATTGTTAGTGATTATGCAAAAGCAGAAGAACTCCAGAAGTTTATTGAGAAAGAAGTTCTTAAGTTGATCAAAAATTTAGCCGAAAAGGAAGGAACGACAAAAGAAAAAGTTCAAAGTATCGCTCAAAGAACTCTTGAGTTAATTCATCCTGGAATGAAACTGGACGAATTATATTT
>PFLI01000180.1:0-4148 GCA_002785065.1 Candidatus Roizmanbacteria bacterium CG_4_10_14_0_8_um_filter_33_9 | reverse complement strand
ACGATAACTGTTCAGAGTTGGCCCCGGTTGTTGTCATGGTGATGAGAGAGTACGAACAAAAATATGAAAAAAAAGCCTTAGAGCAAGTAACTCAATTAATAAAATCAAAACAGTTTGATCAGGCGCAGGACATGGTAAAAAAAGTCTTACAGTTTAAGATGGTTAATTAGAGAAAATTTATATTAAATATTTTTACAATTTATTATGTTAGAGGGACCGGTAGCAACAATGGAAGGAGGAGCGGCAATTGCAAATCCAGCTCAGCCAGAAGTTACCTCTGCTAAGCCATCTTCAGAATCTACTAATGCTAAAAAACCTATCTTTAAGGAAGCCGATTTGCCGGAACTAAAAAAAGGTGACACCGATCATGACATGTTGAAACAAATTGCAGAAGGTGATGGAAAGAGAGAAAATAAAACAGGATCAGCTTTTGATAAAATCAATAAAAACATTGCAGAATTGACCGAAAGAATTAATAAAGGCGAAGGAAATGTCGATAAAGCAAAACAAATATTAGGAAATCTATTAAAAACAAGAGAGCAATTTTATCTGTCAGTTGCCCAGGGAATAAATCCTGATATTAAAGCCGTCGAAGGGAAACAAAACGTCTATCAAATCGGGGAGGCAAAAATTTATGGGAGTGTAATTGCCGTGCTTGACGCTACTTCTTCTCTCGAAAGTCACAAAGTATTAGCTGAACGCTTAAAGTTAAAGTCACCGTCAGCAGAAACAACCTCAGTAATGGGAGAAAATTTACCACCAAAAAAACTGATTGAGTCAGCAATTGTCTTTTCTGGGAGTTCGGCTCAGGATAGAATTCAACCGTTTAGCGCTGATATGGATATGGCTGAACACGTAAAAATTAAAGCCAAAACAGCTGAAGAAGCAGGTCAGATATTAGCTGAATCAATTTCCACTAATGTCAATAAACAAATAAATATAACAGACAGTAAAGGAAATAAAATCGCTCTTCATTTTCTTGAGATGAAAGCCGGAGGGAATTATCCACCTGATGCAGCGACCGAATTACAAGGACAAAAATTAAGATGGTCAGTCCAAGAGATAAAACAAGGATACCTAGAGTATAAAAAACAAGACGGACAGATAGCGCGGATTACCTTAGATCAAGCCTGTCAAGATCCTAAAATGTTGAAAGTTGATTATGTCGGAGTGACGGATGACACTGTTGTTGAAGTAACCAAGGTTTCAACAGTCATTGCTAAGGATGATAATGAAAAGACTTTAATAGACAATTCATCCGGCCAGGCAGATGCCTATCAAGAAATCTACTTTGATGACCCTTCAGAGATGGGATTGCTTAATGAAACCAGTGATCCGGAAAAGTACTTAAGTTATGTAAAAGCCTTTAACGGTGAAATGAAAAAATATAGTCAACCCGGTCATGAAAATAAATTAAAAGTTGCTAAAAGAATGTACAATTTGTTGAAAGTTAATGGAGATTTAGCAATATCTCAAGAATTAAGCGGTATTTTTTCGAGCGATGCGGCAGCGATGTACCAATTGGTTGACCGGTTAGGAATGACCCAGCAGGCGGTCAAAGTAGGATTGAATATTAGTCCTCAGAGGGAAATAATGACCCAAAGATTAAAGGATTTAATAGGAAAGAGAAGCGACAGTCAATCAAAAAATTTACTGGAAATATTAAACAACCAGGGGAATAGCTCAAATATTGAAGAGATGAGAAAAACAGTTTTAAATATTTGCAATCAAGAAGTTACCGTGTTTATGGAAAATCATCCGAAGATAAATGATAAAATGAAATCAATTGTTAATAGTTAATTAGTTTAATATTTTATATGATTGAAGGTATGGTAGATCAACTACCGTTAACGCGGGAAACATTTTTTAACCCGAATAGAATTTCGGCTGTAAAAAAGGTCTTTCCAAAATTAATCTCGCCTGATTCATTAACTGAAGCTGCGGGAATCAAGCCGGATCAAATTGATAAATGCCTAACTGCTTTAACTGAAGAAACATGGAAATCTTTAGGAGATGATCCGATATTGAAACAGTTAGGAAGGGAAAAATTTGATAATTTACCGGAAGACCAACGGTTAAAAATATTAGATAATGCAGTAGCTCTTCTTAAAGCCAGTAAAGAAGCCGAAGAATTTTTGAAAGAAAAGTAATTTTTAAATATTAAAAGTTATAATTATTTATTATGTTAGATGGAGGCGGAGCGGCAGTAGAAGCAGCAGTCCCATCGAGTACTAAAGGACCCTCACCAGAAGTAAGTGTGCCAGCGGGAGAGACTAAACCATCGCAAGAAGCAGGCAAACAGATTAGTTCTGAAGCTCCGAAAGACACGGGAAAAAAAGGAGATATGGAAACAGAACTAGTTCAACAAATAACCGGTGATTTAGAACAAGCAGATAAGAATAGTAAAACTTTTCCTGAGGGATGTAGAGTTGCTTTAACAGATTTAACTGCAAAAGGCGACATAGGAAAACATTTAGAGCTTACCGGACAAGCGATGAGAGAAAAAGCTAATACTGCACCAACGGAGGGAGAAGGAGTTGAAGAACAAAAAATGCAACAACTTGCCCTTGGATATGATACAGAAATTGGCAGCTTACAAATTCAATATTCCCGAACAAAAAACACAAAAGAAAGACAGGTAATTTCGGATAAAATAAAAACTCTACAACAGGAAAAAATAGATAAAACCGGAATTAAAGAAAATCAAATTGATGACTTAGCTAAATTTTTTGACTTAGGAGGGAATTTTACAAAATTTATCGAAGATAATATTAATAAAGGTACCCCAATGCTGGCTGTCACAGAAATTTTGAAAACAGCTGTTGTTGACAAGAACGTCCGCCTGGCTTTATTTACAAAAATAGACGGATCTAATCTTTCTGCAGACCAGAAAAAAGTATTTAAGGAAAGTCTTAATAGAAAAGCAATGGTAAAAAGAACGGAAAAAGTAGCAAAAATGGCGGGTATAGGATCTTTGTTGGCAATGATTTTAATGATGTACTCCGGATTAAAAAAAGAAAAGCAGGGGATGGGGTAAAGAAATATTAAATATTAAATATTAAAAATAAACCCACTTGATTTTATTTAATAGTTCAGTAATAATGATAAATAGTTAGTTTTTTTGCATTTAGATAGGTTTTCTGGTACAATACCATGAATAATATGATAGCAGAAACACTTTCTTCTTCTCAGCCAACGGAAGGTCCTCGTGGACCAGAGTCTTCTTCCAAACCGGTTTTTGAAGCTTTTAAAAAAGGATTTCAATATTATGAAAAAAGTATTTTGGCTTTACAAGGAAAAGCTGAAAAAGACCCCGCCTCGCTTTCAAAGGACGAAAAAGGCCGGCTTTCTGATTTTGAAGTTTGTAAAAAAGGCAGCCAAAAGGCAGGAGAAGATGGAAAATTAATCCCCGTAGAAACGGCTGCCGGTATTAGCCATGAAGGAATTCCAGTTGAAGGAATGATCGAGGTGCTTAATGAACAGATTCTAAAAATGGAAGATGATCTTTTAAAAAATTCTTCAAGATTAACTGAAGATGAACAGGCTGGAGCGGCGCTAAAAATATCAGACTTAAAACAAACATTAAAAACAATTGAAGATAACAGTAAATCTTTTAGACAGGCAAGAATAGAGGAGGGCTTGACTGATCCGGCTTTTTTTACGGAAAGGACAAAAGCAGAGGCAAAATTTACTTCAGAAGATAAGCTTAGACGATCGGAAAACCCCGATAGTCAAACAAAAATGGAAGAAAATTGGTTTAACGCAGAAAAAGCTCTCGAAAGACGAAGAGAACTAATACTGCCAAAAGAAGGAGTAACAGTGTCAGAAGCAGAAATATTGACTAAACTCGAAGATTTGTCTGGTGAAAAAGAATCAGTTCCAGACCTAAATGAAAGATACAGACAAAATCAAGAAAAAATAAAACCCACCCCGCCCTTGACCACCGAAGCTTCAGCGAAGGAGGCTGAAGAAATCGACCCCTCCTACCTTGATACGGGAACGAGACACGAACACCCATTCCTGGAAGATCTGATCGATGATCCCTCCTCTCCAAGACTTAAAGACCTCAAAGGAAATTGGGAGAAAAAACAAAAAGGCGAGCTTTATGCTAATCAGGAAGTAATTGACAACATGGACATTGTTGAAAA
>PFLI01000181.1 GCA_002785065.1 Candidatus Roizmanbacteria bacterium CG_4_10_14_0_8_um_filter_33_9 | reverse complement strand
CCATAGTTGTAACAAAAGAACTAAAAGTCGAATCTATTAACAGTTATATTGTTGAATATTAGTTATAAATTAATCTTAAATTATGTTTTCTAATACAAATGATGTTATTGTTCAATTCTGGATGAAATTTATTAATTATATTCCAGACTTTTTCAGTGGTTTGATCATTTTGTTTATAGGGTTGTTTGTTTCTATTTTATTAAAAAAGATTCTTCTTACTTTATTCTCATTTTTTAGAGTCGATTCACTATTAAATAAAACCGGTTTAATAACTCAAAAGGAAGTACGTTTATGGGAAGAGATATTGGCTGAATTGTTAAGATGGACCATTATCATATTGTTTTTGGTGCCGACTCTTGAAGCATGGGGTCTTTCAAAAGCGACATCAATTTTAAATCAGTTTTTGTTTTATATTCCAAATATAATTGTTGCCGTTATTATTGGATTTGTAGGAATTATTACATCTAACTTGATATCAGATGTGGTTAAAAACAGCGTTAAATCGCTTGGAACATCTTCAGCAAATACACTTGCAGTGTTTTCAAGATCAACAGTTCTTTTCTTTATCGTTTTAGTAATGTTGAATCAACTTGGAGTAGCTCAAGATCTTATCCGCATTTTCTTTACGGGTCTTGTGGTAATGCTGGCACTTGCAGGAGGACTTGCTTTTGGACTTGGAGGAAAAGACAGTGCAAAAGAAATTATCGACAATTTACGGAAAAAATTAAAACAAGGATAATACTGCTTTATGCTAAACAGCGGAGTTGTAAACCTAATATTCTTTTCTTTTTTAACGGGTTTTGGCAGTTTGTTTGTAAAACTAATTCATGGATTAAATTCACAACAAATACTCTTTTACAGAGCATTATTTGCATCAATTTTTTTAATTATTGTTGCAATAGTTTCAAAAAAAACATATCATCTCATTTTAAAACACCCGATTAATACGTTGATTATGGGTTTAACTCAAGGATTATCTATCTTTTTTTATTATCTTGCGCTTGAAAGAACTACGATTGCAAATTCTGTGTTACTCGTATATACAGCTCCTTTATTTAGTGTTATTTTATCATCTATTTTTCTTCATGAAAAAATAGAAAAGAAGACATATTGGGCGATTTTATTTTCCTTTATAGGAATTATCATAATTATCGACCCAACTAAACTACAATTTAATTCACTTCAATTACAAGGCTCGCTCTACGCGTTGATTGGCGGGTTTTTTTATTCTGCTATGGCAATCAGTTCCAAGTCATTAACTCATAAACAACTCCTTTATATTGTGCATTTTGGCAGTATTTTATAATTATGATATTATTATTATCTTTCGTGTTTGTACTTCCTATTCATTTCGTGGCTGTTAAACTGAACATTATATCGCTCCTTTATCTTGGATGGGCTGCTGGCGGCTTAGCGTTTTTGTTTTATATGCAAGGTATAAATAAAGTAAAGGGTCAAATAATTCAAATTATTACTGTTCTTGAAATTATTATAAGCAGTTTATCTGGCGTGATATTTCTGAAAGAATCTCTTTCTTTTTTTACCTTACTTGGCGTTTTGTTTATTCTTTTAGGAGTGTTAATTGTAAGTTCAAGGAATAAAAAATGATTATTCAAAAAGCAAACTCTGGTGATTCTCATCGAATACTTGAATTAGTAGTGCAATTAAGAAAATCTGCATGCTTGGAAATGGGCGAACAAGTTCCGTCACAATTACTTAATATAGAATCCGAAACATATCTTAAATCTCTATTCAATCGTTTAGAAACATATCTTTTTATTGCAAAGGAACATAATGAAATAGTTGGATTTTGTATGGCAGTTGAAACACCAAAAATTACTGAAGCAAAAAATAGGTTAGATATTCTTGAACTTGTTGTTGATGAAAAACACCGAGGAAAAGGAATTGGAGTTGCTTTGTTAACTCAAATTGAGTTAATTGCAAAAGAAAAAGGTATTTTATATATCAAAGTCGCAACAGGGACAAAAATGAAATCTAACGAGTTCTATAAAAAACGGATACGTTTATTTTGAGAATATGTATAGAAAGAAGGTAGTATAGGTTTATAAAATTCAGCTTATGGTAAAGGCAAAAAAACAACCACTCACTTCGTCTTTTCTTAAGTCTAAAGGTGTTCCTGCAGTACTTATTGCAGGATTAATTACTGCCTCAGTATTGGGATGGAATGGATGGAAATCGTTTTCAAAATCCCAAAACTATTACAAACTTAAATCGATTTTTCCTGATAAAACAAAGGTGACAAAAATTGTAGATGGGGATACTGTCGGAATAGAAAACGGACTTTCAGTTCGTATGGTAGGTATTGATGCGTCAAATAGAGGTAAGGCAGGGTATCAGGAAGCAATAGATTTTCTTACATACTTAAGTTTGAATAAACGAGTACTTCTTGAGTATGATGCATATCAAGACGATAAATATGGACGTATTCTTGCTTATATATGGATTCCATGCATTAAAGAACTTTCCCGTTACTGTCGAAAAGAACACTCAAATGAGATGTTAGTAAATGAAGTTATGGTAAAAGAGGGGAAAGCACAACATATTGTGTATTCAAAACGCAAACGGTTAAGATATGAAGATAATTTTTTAATCAACGTAAAATAATATTCTTCTTGTATAATATTACATTACAGGAACAGGTCCCATCGTCTAGCGGCCTAGGACATCTGGTTTTCAGCCAGAGAATCTGGGGTTCGAATCCCCATGGGATCACCAATCGTCTCAATAGAGGCATTCAACTGCTTGATTAGCTCAAAGGAAGGCGATAAACCTGCGGTTCGTATTTCCTTATTTCGTGTACATTCTAATCCCATAGGAAATATCTTGTTTTGTAGTGCCTGTTTCATGGCTGGTTCGGTTAAACGATCCCACAAGCGGTCTAGGTGTAGTAAAAAATACTTTGTAAAGTTACGGACCTTCTCAGTATCATATTGTTCATACCGTAGATCGGACCGAGCAACTTTGAGTGCAAGTATGCGTGCATTTGCCTCATCTGCCTTTTTACGTGCAAACTCCTCTGTATAAAAGCCTTTATCATGTGAGTTGGTTATTTTCACTAGATCATCTTCCAATAGTTCAACTTGCTCATCAATTCCCCTTGCTTCTTCCTTTGCAGTGTTTATTGCCTTGTCCCAATCATTAAATACCATATGTTCAAAAAGCATCATGGCACGCTTGGTTGGTTTAACTCTGCTCAACACATCCATAAACTGCGTGTATGCCTGATCCGTGCCAATCCGTGCCCTTCTACACGCTTTATTACCACATTCGTAGTGGGTATATATTTTTGTACGTCCCCTGGGATTGCTTGAAGTCATGAACCTACCGCACTCAGCACATTTTACAGTCCCTTTAAGTGGATACTTATCGTTTGACTGGGACCCATATTTGATTTTTGTATTGAATACAGCGTTGTGCGCCTTGGTCCACAGTGCCTCGTCTACAATTGGTTCATGCTGCCCCTGAGCATATTCATTCCACTTTTTGCAGTACATCTTGCCGTGATAAAACGTGTTCTTGAGTATGCGTGTTACTGTTTTGATTGTTGCAGTCTCATGTACAATTTCCTCATACCCTCTCGTATTCATGCGATCAGCAAGTTGCTGCTGGGTATAGAGTGAGGTCGCTGCCTCTTTGCATAGCGAATATATAATTGTTCGCAATTTAGGCATGGGTACTGGTGCCTTCCCTTTATTCTCCTCCTTTGTTAGGAACGGTCGCATGTAACCAACTGGACACTTCCAACACCAAACACCTTTTCTATATAGTGACTGCATGTTATCTTTTACGATATTACCTTTTATTTCATTATCCAGCTGACCGGTTGCATAAATCATAGTCTTTACAAACCTTCCAACTGCATCATCCTGTACTGGTTCAGTAGCTGACAAAACCTGAACCCCCTTTTTTGCAAGATAGGCTTCAAGTTCAAGCCCATCTCCTGTGTCTCTCGAAAATCGCCATAGTTTATATACAATTACGGCATCAACTTTATTTAATTTTTGATAGCAATAAAATAACAAGTCTTTGAGAGCCTTTCTATTGGTATTTTTACCGGAAAGGCCTTCCTCTCTAAAAACTTTTGTTACTCCGTACTCATTTCTCTCAGCAAAGTCTTTACATATTTTTTCCTGGGTTACAAGGCTATTATTCTCGACCTGCGAAGGATCAGATACCCGAATATATATCACAGCCGTCTTATGCATAATAGAATTATTATATATTTTTGAATAATATATTATTCAAATTTCGTTTTTTTCTTAACTCGTCCGCATAAATTCTAAAAAATAAGCCCTTTAATAGCGAAGCAGTTTCAACCTCTATAAGCACTTCAGCATCGCTCATGTTTTTCCCTAATTTACCCAATATTTTTCTTGCTTCGTTAATAGTCATAAAAAATCTGGCCTCAATCGTGATATAAAGACCAGGTTTCTTACCACGATTGAAAATTCATTTACCCTATATACTAATTGTCTTACAAAAGGCGAGAGGTGGCAGGTACCCTAAAAATTAATCAGTTAGTGTAAACTGGAATTGGCTT
>PFLI01000106.1:2834-4688 GCA_002785065.1 Candidatus Roizmanbacteria bacterium CG_4_10_14_0_8_um_filter_33_9 | reverse complement strand
CTCGAATTTTCCGTGCTTGGCAAGAAGTTTCATATTTTCCGATGAAGCAATATCGGAAGCTACACGGTTATTAAACTCCGATAATTTAGCAAATAAATTGAGAAAAACACCCCCAGAACCAGTGGAAAACTCATTATCAATAATTTGATCAACTTCAGTTAGAACTCCTTTCTCGCGCCAAAATTCCCATCTTGACGGCCTAAAGAAATCCATAAGCATCAGGCCGTAACCTTTGAAAGCTGAACGATAAACCTCTGCCATATTGCCTCTTAATTTCGAAGTTGTGTTGATCCAGAACTGTGTTAGGTTTAGGGTGTAGAAAGAAACGGAATACGCCAAATCATACGCATATCTTATGGATTTCAAATATCTCAATGAACGCTGTGCCACTTTGGAAACAATTCTTGGCGCTTCAATTATCTCCGTCATCCCATTTTGAAACTCAATTTCCACTTCTTTTGAAAGTCCGGGGATTTTTTGAAGAAACTCCGTAATCCTTCTATCAACATTTTTGAGATAGGTATCTACCCTGCCGGGCCGACCCAGAAATCTATTGATTCTTCCTCTAACGTAAACTCTGGTAAGCACCGGAATCTTATCGCCGAAGAATCTCATAAACCTTTCAAACGTATGAACCGGAGGATATAGGTTAATGTATTTTCCGTGAACTCTCACCATCGCTTTGAGCGCGGCCCAGAAGTCCTCTTTAATAGGCAATCCGCCCTTTCTTTGAAGTAACAAGCGGTCAAACACGCTGGCTGGCAATCTTTCACTTAATAGAGCATACAATTCATTCGGCGCTTGTTTGTTCTTTTCCAGTAGTATCCGGGATTCTTCGGTTAGAAGATTGGTAATATAATTTTCCCTGCGATTCATCGGATCCAATCCTACTTCGGCCCGGGCGTCGTCAACCAAATCAGCAATCTCATCTGCCAAGTTTCTTGCCCTTTCAACAATCAATGCCTCATTCTCGTTTAACCCCTCTGTTTCTCTATTATTGATAGCGCGGAATAATCTCTTGCTTTGTTCGGCAACGGCTTTCTTATTGAAGAATATAAATTTTGTTTTAACTCCTAATTCTCTTTGCCATCTGGAAATCTTTGAATAGTTTGTATTAATAAAATCTCGGAAAAGTTGAAAACCTTTGAATACAGGAGCAATTTCTTTTTCCAGTCCCATTCTTCTGAAGGCGTTCTTAGGGCTTCTGAAGATGTCCAAAAGAGACGCACTTTTGAAGATTCTTTCCGCTTCTTCGGCTTGAACAACTGCCTGCGTTCTCGGAATAGTAATCCCACCGCCAAATTTTGGTTTGAACGCTTTAAGCATATCAATAAATTTAGTTGCCTGTTCCGGTGTCATTTTGCGCATTGAATCAACACCGGTGTAAACTTGAGCGATTCTTTTATATTGTCTTGGAGTTATGTTTTTTTGTTGGGCGATCTGATGGGCTTCGGCTTTTTGAGTTTGCGATGGCTGAAGTTCTTCAGGCAATTCTCCACGGCGTTGCGCGCCTCCTTTTCTCACTTCCACCATAATATCGTATCGGCGCCGGGCTTCTTCTATATTGTCAAAAGTCTTAACAACTCGTTTCTGGCCGGTCATATAAGAAACCATATAGGGCCTAACTTTAACTATGCTTGATTTTGACAAGGTAATTCCTCTTTCTGATATTCTCTCTCCGGGCCGAAGATCCCCTACTGGTGCTTTTTCCTTGACAGGTTTCGGCTCTCGCGGTGCTTTTACTGCCCTGCCGGCTTGAATTACGCCCTTTTCTTGAAGCGATCTAACAGCATCGGCCAGTTCCAATGGAATATCTTTTCCGGTTTGAATCGCAACTATAACCGCTTGTTCTTC
>PFLI01000106.1:0-2766 GCA_002785065.1 Candidatus Roizmanbacteria bacterium CG_4_10_14_0_8_um_filter_33_9 | reverse complement strand
CGTTTGGCGGGATTAGGTAACTGTATAATACATTCAGTATAGATTATTGGATAAGAAGTAGAAAGAGGAGTTAATAAAATATAAACTTATCCACATTACATAAACAAATTATAATATACTATATTGACAATATATAATAACCATAAAGACCTATAACATAATATATGAAAACCTATAATAATACTAAAGTGATAATTGGACTTTCTGGAGGTGTAGATTCAGCAGTTTCTGCTTATTTATTAAAGAAACAGGGTTATGAGGTTAGTGCAGCTTATATACAATGCTGGAAAGAACCAGGATGTAGAGCAGATCAAGATAGAAAAGATGCTTTAAAAGTAGCATTAATTTTAGGTATACCATTCCAGGTGTTAGATTTTAGTCGGGAATATAAAGAAAAAGTTCTACAATATTTTTATCAGGAATATAAAGCTGGCAGAACACCTAATCCTGACATTTTATGTAATAGTGTTATTAAATTTGGCTTGTTTTATGATTGGGCGATCAAAAGCGGTTTCGATTATATTTCCACAGGTCATTATGCCAAGATTATTGATGGTTGTTTAGCTGTTCCTAAAGACAAAAAAAAAGACCAAACCTATTTTTTGTACCAAATTCTTCCAGATCGGCTCAAGCACGTTTTATTTCCACTAGGTGATTATCTTAAATCTGAGGTAAGGAAAATCGCTAGAGAAAACAAATTAACAATAGCTGAGAAACCAGATTCGATGGGAATATGCTTCGTGGGAGATATTAATGTTCCGCAATTTCTTAAACAAAAATTTGGTATTAAAAAGGGAGAAGTACAACTGTCGGATGGAACTGTAATAGGGGAGCATGATGGACACTGGTTGTTTACGATAGGAAAGAGAGGCAAATGGAAAAGGATAAATAAGATTCAAAATACAAAATTTAAGAATGATCAATTACCAAAATTGTATGTAATTGCAATTAAGCCTAAAGAAAATGTCGTAGTGGTGGGAGAGAGAAAACAAGCAGAGCGACAGGAATTTAACATTAATAATTTAATATTAAAGGATAAAAATTCACTTTCAAACGTTTTTGTCAGGATTAGGAATACTGGAGAATTATTATCAGCAAAAATAACCCTATTAGATAAGGATATATGGCAAGTTAGGTTAACAAAATCAGAATTTGGAGTCAGTCCAGGACAAAGCGCAGTAATTTATAAAAAAGTAAAAGGCAATGAATATATTATTTTAGGAGGAGGAATAATCCAATAATCAAGCATGACAAAAATCTTACTTTACGCTTTTAAGCCATTTGGTAAAAATAATCATAATATTAGTGAAGATGTATTGAATTATATCCCAACATCTAAATTGATTAAAAAAGTAATATTGCAGACCCATTTTGAAAAAATAACCTTTTTAGATTTAATTAATAGATATCATCCTGATATTATTTTAGGAGTGGGGCAATATCCAAAAGGTAACAAAATAAGAATTGAAACCAGAGCAGTCAATCAGTTTGGTAGCCTAAAAACTAAAAAATTTCAATCAATCGATTCTAAAGGACCAGGTTACCTTTTTACAACATTAAATATTAAACCTGATGTAGATTGTATTATTTCTGATGATGCAGGTGTGTTTGTCTGTAATTTTTCGATGTATGTTTTGTTAAAAGAATGTTTAGGTAAAAAAATCCGCTTTGGATTTATTCATATTCCTAAAAGATTTGACCAAGAAAAGGCAGTGAAATTTATTCAAAAAACTTTAGATTTAATTTGAGATATCATTTCTAATGATAGTTTCATATTTGATTTTAGATTATGCAATGCCATTGCAGTAAAAATACCTGCAGTGATAATGATAAATGGATCAATTGAACTTAGGATAAGAAATAAAATAACTTTAATTAAATAATTATTGCTGATAGAAAACATGTTTTTTGTGAACAATAAATCATAAGTATTATTTTGGTATAAAGGATCTTGTTTTTAAGGCTTGATTTATTCATCTCATTTGCTAGAATACCTATTGCTCTAAAAAAGCAATATTTTATGTCTTAGAAACCCTTTAACCAGCTGTGAAGTTTTAACAAACCCACTCTGGTGGGTTTTTTGTTTGTGCTAAGTAGTCCCGATAGAAAGTCAGGACGAACAGAATAAACAGTTGTTCTTTGAAAATTCGATAGTGTAACCACATCTTGCAATTTAGAATTCAAGATGTGGAAGAAAATATTCCCGATTATATCGGGAAAACCTGTTGATTTCTTTAATTTTACTCAGCTAATTTGTCCCTTTTGGGACACAATTTTTCTGAGAGTTTGATCCTGGCTCAGGATGAACGCTGGCGGTGTGCCTTAAGCATGCAAGTCGAGCGAATTTTGCAGCAATGTAAGATTAGCGGCAGACGGGTGAGTAATGCACAGGAACATACCTCAAAGTGGGGGATAATTCATCGAAAGGTGGACTAATACCGCATGTGAATGCAAGTTTAAAAAGCTTAACTGCTTGCTTTGAGAGTGGCCTGTGTGCTATCAGCTAGTTGGTGGGGTAATGGCCTACCAAGGCGACGACGGCTAGGGGGTGTGAGAGCATGGCCCCCCACAAGGAGACTGAGATACGGCTCCTACATCTACGGATGGCAGCAACTGGGAATTTTGCGCAATGGGCGAAAGCCTGACGCAGCGACACCGCGTGAAGGAAGAAGGCCCTCGGGTTGTAAACTTCTTTTGAAGGGGATGAACGGGCTGGATGGTGGAAACAAATTTTGTTTCTAGCATCCAGCCTTTGACAGTACCCTT
>PFLI01000014.1 GCA_002785065.1 Candidatus Roizmanbacteria bacterium CG_4_10_14_0_8_um_filter_33_9 | reverse complement strand
TTGAAAATACGCCGCAGGGCAAGTTTATGCTCAATATTGCTTTTGGGCAAAGCAAATATTATGTGGATAACCTTTCCGAGAATGTTAAAAGAGGGAATCGTCAAAAACTAAGACGCGGTGAGTGGCCAAATAAAGCGCCTTTCGGATACATTAATGACTCGAAGACAAAAAGTATTCTTATTGATCATAAATCAGCCCCTATTATTCAAAAAGCTTTTAAAATGTTTCTCGAAGAAAAATATTCTTTTACGAACATTAGAAACTTTTTCACCAAAAACCATCTTCTCACTGCAAAAGACAATCTTATTCATACCGATAAAGTAAAAAGAATTTTATGTGATCCTTTTTACTATGGAGTGATGAAATTTTGCGGTGAGTATTACGAAGGAAAACATGAACCCCTTATTTCAAAAAGGCTTTTTGATAAAGTCCAGGAAATAGTGAAGATAAAAAGTAGAAAAAGAAAAGACAATCTTCACGATTATCCTTATCGGGGCTTTATTAAATGTGGGGAATGCGGTTGTTTTATTACTGCTGAAAAAAGAACTAAATACTACAAGCGTACTAAAAGAAAAGCAGAATATTATTATCATCATTGCACTAAAAAGAAAGGAGCATGCAGTCAGGGATATATCAGAAGAGAAAAGTTAGAGAAACAATTAAAAGTAATTCTGAAAAAAGTTTCTCTTTCTCCTTTTTCTGCCAAAATGTTCCGCCAATGGGCAGAAAAAGACGCGAGTGAAGAAAAACTAAAATATAAAGATCAAATTAACAATCACGCTCGGCAACTTGAGGAAACTAATACTAAGCTGGAACGGTTATTGGAAGCTTACCTTGATAAGATTATCACTTGCGAAGAATACAAAAATAAAAAAAATGTATTGGTATTAAGAAAGGTATCCTTAACCCAGGAATTGAAAGTATTAGAAGAAAAAGGGAATAATTGGCTCGAACCTTTTAACGAATTTGTAAATAACGCACTCAAGTGCGGAAAAATCGTGGCCGCAAAAAATAATTGCCATGATTTGGAAATCATGGCAAAAACTGTCGGCTCGAACTTCTTTTTAAAAGATCGGCGGCTCTCCGCCGGCGGGTTTTCGGCGCGTTTTAATGCGCTTTTCGAACAGCCGGTTTCGAAAAGCGCGAGCCTTCCATCGCTTCCTTTACCACTTCTGCTGGGGGACATGGATTCGAACCATGATAATTAGCTTCAAAGGCTAAGGTCCTACCATTAGACGATCCCCCAAATATTACATATACCTTCAATCCAACCACTTATTTTTCTATTAAAATCAGTACTTTTCCTTACAACTATCCGTAGTAAGCCAAAATACGAATTTCCCGTTTTTTTACGTAACGTATTAAAGTTATGTTTCTTGAAGTAAATTCTATCAAATTTATTATGAGAAAGTTGAGTGTTTTTGCTCCAAAATGAAATAATCTCGGACAATCTGTCTTTATGACTTTGATGAAGATAGAGTTGGATAAAAAAATCATCTTGTGTTATTTTATTACATTTATAAAGCCACTTAAGGAACAATTGAATCATTTTAGGGTCAGAGTTGCTAAAAATAACACTACTTCCTTTTCTATGATTCTTTTCTTTAGATCCTTCGGCCCAATACAACATAAGTCCCATTAAAAAAAGTGATGGTTTTGTTGGTTTAATATCTTTGACTTCTTGAAAAGCTTGTTTTTTGATAACTTGAATTTTATGCATTCGAGTTTCATGCCATATTTTCCAACCTCGTTTCAATGAATTCATTTTTTTATGAGTCAACTTTTGTTTTTGTCTTTTTGTTAAGTCAACAGATCGAAGCCACAAAGAGAGAGAAGACTTTGAAACGGATATATTTTCTCGTATCTTGTTATAAGAAAACCCCTTTTTACGTAGTTGAATTGCTTGTTCTTTTATATCAGTTTTCATATATAAGTATCTATGAACCATGATACATCGTCGAAGTTTGAAAATCAATATATGAATATATTATGGTATGATTAAAGCAATTAATAATAAAAGAAATTTATCATATGAAAATAAAATCTATTCACGCACAGGAAATATTAGATAGCAGAGGAAATCCAACAATTGAGTGTGTTGCTACTTTGGAAGACGGGTCAGAAGGTTGGGCAGCAGTCCCATCCGGAGCATCAACCGGCAAATATGAAGCTGTTGAACTGCGTGATAATGATCCAAAACGGTATGGAGGACAGGGTGTTTTAAAAGCAGTTGGGAATGTGAATGACGTGTTATCAAAAGTAGTTATTGGACTTAATGCAGAAGATCAAAAAACTCTAGATAAAAAAATGATTGAAGCCGACGGAACAGAAAATAAACATAATTTAGGAGCAAATGCGATTCTTTCCGTTTCAATGAGTGCTGTAAGGGCACAAGCAGTTTCCGAAAAAAAACCATTATATGCATATTTGACGAAATATAATCCGGAATTTAATGGACAATATGTAATGCCAATGCCTATGTTTAACGTATTAAACGGAGGAAAGCACGGGAATTGGGCGAGTGACATCCAGGAATACATGTTATTTCTCATTGGGGCAAACAAAACTTCTGAGGCAATCAGAATGGGAGTTGAAGTATATCATGCGATTAAAAAAGTCCTCAAATCAAAAGGATACTCAATTGCTGTTGGAGATGAGGGGGGATTTGCCCCGCAGTTTAAAAATAATGAGGAACCATTTGAAATATTAATGGAATCTATTGAAAATGCAGGATATAAACCGGGGATTGATATATGTTTAGGGATTGATGGGGCTGCTTCGGAGTTTTTTCATAATGGCGTTTATCATTTGAAGAAAGAAGGAAAAAAATTATCAACAGAAGAACTTGTTGAGTATTATCTGATGTTGTGGAAAAAATATCCCATTGTTTCCATGGAAGATATTTTTGACCAGGATGATTGGAAGGGATTTAAACTCTTGTATGAAAAAACAGGAGGAAAAATACAGGTTATGGGAGACGATTTATTTGTGACAAATATAAAAAGACTTAAGCGGGGGATTGAAGAAAAAACATGTAATTCTATACTTATAAAACTTAATCAAATTGGAACCATTTCGGAAACAATTGAAGCAGTTTTAATGGCTCGAAGAGCTGGTATGACTGCAATAGTTTCACATAGAAGTGCGGAAACAGAAGATCCGTTTATTGCCGATTTTGTGGTTGCTATGGGGACAGGTCAAATTAAAACAGGAGCTCCAGCGCGAAGCGAACGTACTGCAAAATACAATCGGCTCATGCGGATTGAACGCGAACTAGGCGACAGGACAACGTATGCATTTTTTCCTTTCATATAATATGATCATGCGGGTTGTATAATAGAGTAATGTCTCCGACTTTTTTTATTCTCATATTGTTTGGATATTTTTCAGGATCAATACCCTTTAGCTATCTTATTTCGCGTACACAAGGAATCGATATTTGAACCGTTGGAAGCGGAAATATCGGTGCAACTAATGTATCGCGAAAATTGGGAATAAAATGGGGGATGATGGTTGTTTAGATTTTACAAAAGCTGTTATTCCAACATTTTTTGCAGTGGATTACCTGACTTTTCCGTATCAGGTCATGATCGTTTCCATAATGCCGGTCATAGGCCATTTGTTTTCAATATGGCTTAGGTTTAGGGGGGGAAAGGAATTGGAGCGATTTTTGGCACGCTGTTTGTTTTATTAGGATGGCAATTTTTTTTGTTATGATTTGTAACCTGGGTAATTCTTTTAAAAACAATAAAGATCATGAGTCTTGTCAATTTATTCATGATAATTACTTTACCGTTTTTCTTTTGGTATTTTTTCTGAAACAGTACTTATGTGATATTTTCAGCGTTTTTTTGTATTATTATTTACTATGCTCATAGAGATAACATCAAACGATTGATTCAAGGAAAGGAATTCAAATTACCAATTTAATATTACAGTATGGAAAATACATTTTTGAAAATCGTACAAACATTAAGTGCAGGATCGTATGTTGGTCTTAATGCATTGGCAGTACTCATCATAGGCCTGGTGTGTGCTTCATGGGTCAAAAGCGGAGTTATTGTCTTATTTAGTAAGATACGTTTTGATAGACTTTTAAAACGTATTGGTTGGGATACATATCTTACTAAACTGCATTCATCTTTAGATATTATTCCTTTTATCGGAGTGCTTGTGCAGCTTTTTATCATTATTCTTTTTTTGATGATTTCAACAGAAATAATTTCGCTTCGGATACTTTCTCAATATCTAGAAAAAATTATTTTGTTTTACCCCAACATTTTTATTTCAATCATCATATTTATTATTTCGGTATATGCAGTAGATTTTGCACAAAAAATCGTAGTTGGAACACAAACAGCGGAAAAAATTAAATATTCCCGTTTTTTAGGGAAATCGATTGATTGGACAATCCGGGTCATTGCGACTCTTGCGATTTTATATCAATTGCAAATTGTTCCGCAGCTTATTCTTATTGTTTTTATTGGTTTTGTTTTATCTATATCTTTAGCTTTTGGAATATCGTTGGGTTTATCCGGAAAAGAACCGATGTCAAAACTACTTAAACAAATTGAACAATCTATACATTAATGTGAACTCCGTGACCATTGGAAAATGATTTTGAGTGATTGATTCGGAAATGGGCATCATAGCCCACATCCACCAATCCATCATATCCTC
>PFLI01000001.1 GCA_002785065.1 Candidatus Roizmanbacteria bacterium CG_4_10_14_0_8_um_filter_33_9 | reverse complement strand
GGAATGAGTTATATAACTCGTGTTTTTTATTTCTTTAATTTCATTTCTAAAGGAAACTAATTTAGGTTTTGGATAGTTCATAAATAAATTTTAGCAATATTAAATCTCGGATATAATGAGCTCTGTCTGAAATTGAGCCATCAATGATTGAGTTTTTCTTCCATTTTGGAATGATTTTTAATGCTATTTCATTTGCCAACATTACGAATTCATTACTTTTTGAAAGTTTTTTTAAATCGTATCTTATGTCTTTTATTAAACTATTTAAATAGTAGATATTATCAACTTTTTTTACGGCTTGATTTTCTAATTCCAATGAACAAACGCTATATGCTAACCATAAATCATCCCAATTCTCAAGTTTTTTAATAAGTTTATGCACTGACTCTAGTCCTAAAGTTCCATTTGAACCAGCCCAGTCGGTAATGGATTTAGCTATAATGTCGGTTCCATATGACATTTTCAACACTACTCCTTTTTTAACAGTCAATCCCGTTTCAATTTTTTTTGCAAAAGTACTTTCATCTATTTTTAAATGTGAACGAAGTGAAGAATATATTTTCTTGATAGTCGCATTTTTTTGATTTCCTTTTATTGCATCCCAAACACATACAAGATAAAGTAATTCTGCATCCTTTTTTACCTCTAAATTCAAAGCGTCTCTTAAAGCTTCAACTAATGATGATTTTGCAGTCGTTCCTCCTGTATCATCTCTTGAGCGGAGTTGAATTGCTAAAACACGGTTATTAGATTTTTTTGCTATAACATCTATATCCAGCTCGGAATTATATTTATTAAAAATTTCATTCATTAACTCTTTTTTCTCGTCTTTTTTATCAGGAACTACAAAAGATGCGTTCATTTTTCTAATGATTTCTTTAAAAAATTCCTCAAGAGTTTTACCTTGTCTTGCCCTATAAGAACTGTGGAAGAATTGGTGAAATGAAAACAAAAAACAGTAATATCGTGCAACTTCGTAATCATTTCCTAATTGTTCAGCTCTGGTTATTCCAGCAACAAATTTTTTTATACTATCTAAATTATCTTTAATTTCCTTGAACCTATTTTCAAAAAGACAAACGACCAAGCCATTGGCAAGACCAAGAGGACTCGTCAAAATTTTTTTTATTATTGCTGACTCACCTGTTTTATCTAATAAAAGCAAGAACCTATCCTGATAGGCCGATTTGTTATTCATATATTGTTTGAATTTTTAATAGTTAATAAATAATTATTAAAGTCGCTTTCCTTAATTCTATATTGTTTCCCGACTTTATAAGCTACTATCTTATTTTCTTTAACTAATCTGAATATCGTTAAATAAGAAACTTTAAGTAATTTAGATATCTCTTTAATAGAATAGTATTTGTTTTCCATATTTATCATTATTTATAGCTAATTATAATTGTTATATATTTTAGACTCAAAGTCAACTAATTTTAAAGGTTTAAATTGTTCAATCTCTTTTCTAATTAACCAAAAAGGACTATTTCTTTTTGGAAGGTTTATTTTCTTAATTTCTTTGACTATTCTATTCCAGCTATAGCTATTTTGTTTGGAAAAAATCTTTTTCATTTCTCGCATACTAACAATGTCAGAAATTTGTTTAAAACCTACTATTTCCAAAGCCTTTTTTGAACTAATATGAGGATTGCTTAAAACAACATCACAAGCAAAGTCAAAGGCGGTTTTTGTTTTGTAGTCTAAAATTTTTGGTCTTCTGTCTTCAATAAAATCAAGATAGTGTAATAATACTTTTTTGGAAATATCCTCGTTAAATAGTGATTGAAAAGTTAAATCCGTTTTTATATTTAATGTATTAAACAAACTTTTTATTTTAAATCGTTTATTAAGTCTGATTTCCATTCTTAAAACTTCAAAAAACTTTCGTTGTTTTAATGTATTAAACAAGCCAATCTGAATGGCATTATCATTATCAATTATTCTTTTATTACTAATAGTGGCTCCTTTTTTAAGGTCTTCTATTTTGTCATAAAAAACCACTTCATAAGAATTAGTATGATATTTAACACAATGACCAACCCTATAATCGGTGCTATTTATATCTAAAATATCGCTTATATTAGCTTCCTGCATTCTCTTTAAGTAATAAAAAGGAAGCGTTCCATCAGTAAGTGGTATGTTCTTGGAATAATGTATAGCTGATACAGGAGCTATTTTTAATAAGTTAGAAAATATATCAACACCCATTGATTTTAAGGCTGTTTGAAGTTTATCAACAATATAATCAAAGTCTTTTTCCGTAAGCTCGTCAAAATTATTGTTGTAAATTAACTTTGGTAGAGATAACTCAATTTTTAAGGTTCTTTCTATATTCTGTGTATGATTAAAGCGTCTTGTAACTGATAATCTCGGTTTGTAAATACCGTTTTTAAGTTCTTCAGGTGTAGGATTTTGTTTTGAGACAATAAAACCCCTGCTACCCGAATAACCCGTATCATCCATTACCCACCTTGCGGACGGATTAAACCTATCAGGTTCAAATATGTAAAACATATCTTTAGGTAAAGTTAAAACTATTGTGTCTATCATTTTGGTTCATTACATCTTCAAATTTTTTAATTACAGTCTTTTCTATGGCTTCGGCAAATTCTTTATTGATTGGGTGAAATATGTTTATATCTCTGTTGCCGACCTTTTTTGTAGGATAAGTAAGCCTATAACCACCTTCAGGGCGGGTAAATATACCGATTGAGCCGAGATATAAACCGTCATTCAATACAAAACTGGCAAATCCAACGAGACCATTATTTGGTTTAATTGGCACTATTTGTATTTCTGATATTTTTCCTATCATATTTATTTATTTTTAGACCTTTTAATTCCTTCTTTAATTTTTCTACTTAATTCTTCCTTATAAAGTTTCCCTAAAGCCAACATAACAACTTTTTGAAATTTAGCTAAAGATTTATTATTATTTTCCACGATTATTCACCTCCTTCAATAATTTTTCCTTTTTTAATCTTGTGTCAATTTGTATAAGAATGTCATAAAAAGCAGAAAGCCGATTTATTTCATCTTGGCTAAAATCTCTCTGTTTAATTACTGGTGTCTGCTCTATGTCTTTTGACATAGACAAAATTTATCATCAGTAGGTCAATCTGTCGTTGTAGTGGGAAGAATTAGGTATTTTTAGGTATAAAAAGGCACAAAAGGGAATGTTAGTGAGGAATAACCAATCTTCCTCCACCCTTTATAAGTTTAATAAGAGGCTTTTTCATCTCTTCTAAATCCTTTTTTGTTATAGCATTTCTGAACTCAATCGCATTCTTTGACACACTAAAGAAAACTTCTTTTGTGTCTCCTTCAAAACCCAGATTTTCAACAATTTTATGTAAAGACTTGGTTAGTTTTCCTCCAATGGCTTTCTCAATTTCTTCTTTGCTTATTCTTCTATTCGGGTTTTCATATAAGAAAGAAAATACAAGGTCATTTTCGCTGTTAAAATCAGGCTTACTGATTTGAGCATTGTTCATCAAAACTTGTCGTTGTTTAGTATAGGTAATTTGATACATTACCTCATCATTTTCTTGAGGTTTTTTAGTTGTAGTCTGCTTAGGAATTTCCTTAACAGTTTCCTTATTTATCTTATCTGTTTTTTGTTTTCGTTTTTCAAACTCTTGTTTTATCTTTTCATAGAAATCATCAAAGTTCGCAAGGTTTACTTTTATTCCGATAGAGCCGTAGCCAAAAGTATCATCATTGTTATATTTTGCCTCAAAAGCCGCCTTTTCCTTAATAAGATATTGAACCCCTTCCCAGCGGTATTGTTGGTATGTTTTTCTCGTCCCAATAGTATCGTAAGGGAATAACTTTAAGAACCTACCGATATACGGATAAGGAAACGAGGGGATATTTACATAGTTGCTTCTTGATACCTGAAGTTGTTGTTCAATATCTGAACACACATCAAGGGCTTTGAGAAGGTTGAACCAGTCAAGATTTTCAGGTTTGGACTTCTGTTTCATTCGGTAACGAATAAGCCAGTCGTCAAATTCTTCGCCTATTTCTGCTGTAATTTCTTTAACCCCTTCATAGTCATCATTGTCAGATGGGTTGATAATTTGCTCTGTTGGGACTGTCTCAATGGGTTGTATGGCGTCAATTATCTTAATAATACCCTCATCATCTTGTAACTGAAGAAGGATTTTACATATTTCCTTTATTCGGACTTTAGTAAAACTATTATCAGTAAAGGTAACTTTTGTCTTGCGTCCTTTTCTGGTTAAATCCCGTTCTTCTTTTAGCTTGTAGATTACTTTTTGTAATTTTTCTTCGTAAGTCATAGGTCATTACATCTTCAAAATAACTACTTATATTATACTTCTTTTACTATAATTAGAGCGTTATAGCTAATAATAAATATGAAAGATGATATTTGCCTAAAATTAGGAATAAGATTAAAAAAAACAAGAGAAACAAGAGGATTTACATTAAAAACACTTGGTAGAAAAGCTAAATTAAGCGAAGAAAGTGTAAAGCAAATTGAAAGTGGAAAAGCAGACCCACCGATTTATAATTTATATAAATTGGCTAAGGCTTTAAACATTGAATTAGAGCAGTTATTAGAAGGTTATTAGGTCAGTGAAGGTGAGATTTGAAAGGTTTCAAATACAGTTTTAATATTTTGTAGACTAAAC
>PFLI01000122.1 GCA_002785065.1 Candidatus Roizmanbacteria bacterium CG_4_10_14_0_8_um_filter_33_9 | reverse complement strand
CTTATTTTTTATCTAATTTATTTTTAGTTTCTTCATGGTCTGGAGGTGGTATTGGTGGAATATGTACTATCGATAAAAATAATAAACTTTATTTTACTAATTATTTTAATAATATTATTAAAAATATTTTAGGCGATGACCAAATCAAAGAATATGAATCTGAGTACTATAAAAAAATTTTAAAAGACAGTTTATTTTTATTACCTACAATAAAATATTTATCTAGTAATAAAAATCTTATTGAGTACAAAAATGCAATGTCTAACTTCAATAAAAAGATTGCTTCAAGTTTATATTTTTTATTTTTTTACTACCTTTCTTTAGTATTACCCAAAAAGGTAATTTCTTTTATAAGAAGCAATATACATTACTTGAGAAAGGACACACAACTAACAATATCTAATGTAGCCACAAAGAAAGAAATAGTTGATATAGAAAAAAATTATCAAGAAATAATTAAAAATTAATTTTTCAACGAAAATAATTAGTATTTAAGAAAACTATATATCATTTTTTTTACATAAACCATCAACTCTTCGCTTATTCCAGGATAAACTCCTATCCAAAAGGCGTTGCTCATTATAAGATCGGCGTTTTTGTGGTCTCCGATTATCTTGAAATTCTTTTTAAGATTGATATATGCCGGATGACGGAGAAGGTTACCTGAAAAAATATTTCTTGTTCCGATTTTATTTTTTTCTAAATATTCGGTCAGTTGATTACGTGTAAATGGAGCTGTTGGTTTAACGATTAGTGGAAATCCGAAGTAACTGACTTCCTCGTTCTTATCTTCCTTCATTAAAATAAAATATTTTTTATATTGATTAAAAAATTCATAAAGAATTTTATAATTTTGCTGACGTTTTTTGATAAAGTCGGGAAGTTTTTTCAGTTGAGCTACGCCAATGGCCGCCTGGAAATCAGTCGCTTTTAAATTGTAGCCAATCTGAGAATAGATATATTTATGATCATAGCCACGTGGTAGTTCTCCCAACTTCCAGTTAAACCGTTTTCTACAGGTATTATCGCGTCCGGTATCACACCAACAATCTCTTCCCCAATCTCGAAACTGACGGATTGATTTATGGATTAAAGAATTATTAGTGACGACAGCCCCACCCTCACCCATTGTCATCTGGTGGGCAGGATAAAAACTAAAGGTCGCAACATCGCCAAAAGAGCTAACGAGTTTACCGTCGTACTTTGAGCCAAGTGCATCACAGCAATCTTCGATAACCCAGAGATTATATTTTTTTGCTAATCTCATTATTTTATTTAAGTTATACGGTTTACCCAAGGTATGGGCAATCATAATCAATTTTGTTTTTTTTGTGATTGCTTTTTCAATTTGTGAGGCATCAATATTCAGCGTGTCAAGTTCTGCATCAATAAAGATTGGTTTTAATCCATATTGGAGACCAGGGTTGACGGTGGTTGGAAAGGCAACGGAACAAGTGATAAATTCATCGCCAGCTTTGAGTCTTCTATCACCAAAAACTGAAGAGGTAAGAGAGGCTAAAGCAACAAGATTTGCTGATGAACCTGAATTAACAAGTGAAACATAATTAACTCCAAGAAATTTTTTAAATTCTTTTTCAAATTCCTTTGTAAATTCTCCCTCCGTCCACCAGCCATCACGGGCAACTTTAATGGCATTATTTATCTCTTCCTCATCAAATACTTTACCTGATACTGGTACGTAAGTCTCACCGGGGATAAAATTATCTTTTTTCATCTATTTTTTAAATAATTTTTTTAATTTTATTGACTATTGAATCAATACCCAAACCACTTTGATCGAGTAAATAATCCATTGATCCTGAAACATGTAAATATTTATCAGGTAACGCAAATTTTGTTAACCTAACTTTAAGATTATTATCAATAATTAAATTTGCTATTGTACTTCCAAATCCACCAATAATCGTGTGTTCTTCCAAAGTAAATATTTTTTTATTTGCTTTTAAGAGAGTAATCAGTGCCCGACTCGTGGGTTTTACTAAAGGACAAGAATACAAATTTAAATTAATATTATATTTTTTTAAAGAAGCAGTGACTTCTTTAGCTCGATTTAATAATCCACCAATTACTAAAAATAACCCATCTTTTCCTTCATTAATTAAAATCGGCTTATTAATATCAACATTATTTTTATGAATAGTTTGATTACCTGTTTTTGTCATTCTAATATAAACCGGCCCCTTGATTTTGTAGGATTCTTCCATTGATGCCGTCATTTCAACAGAATCAGCTGGTGCAAATATTGTCACTCCCGGTAAAGTTTTTATAATAGCAATATCTTCTAATCCATAATGACTGACACCATATTGATTTAAACTAAAACCGGAATTACTACCGATAAGTTTTACATCTAAATGGTGATAGGCGATATCTAACCTTACCTGCTCAAGACAACGCATTGAGATAAATGGTGCTTGAGCATAAAAATAAACTTTATATCCTGACAAGGATAAACCTGCTACAAAACTAATAGAGGCTTGTTCCGTAATTCCAGTATTAAAAAAACGTTTAGGGAATCGCTTCTTAATATCTTCAAAAACTGAAAAACCCATATCAGCAGTTACAGTTATTATCTTTTTATCCTTTTCCATTAATTTTGTCAGTGAGTCAATAAAAGCTTGTTTCATATTAATCCTTCTTTTTTAGCAATTATTAATTCTTTTTCTCTCGGCGTCTTATAATGATAATCGTTATTATCTTCTATTATCGATAGCCCCTTACCTTTAACAGTGTGAGCAATAACGATCGTTGGCTTATTCTTTGAAAGGTGACTTTTTTTTATGGCTAAATCAATCTCATTAAAATTATGTCCATCGATTTCAATTACCTGCCAATTAAAAGCCTCCCATTTATTTTTTAAAGGCTCAAGATTTAATACTTCATTAGTCCTTCCAAAACTTTGCCATTTGTTGTAATCAATAATTGCCACTAAATTATTAAGTTTTTGATGGGAAGCAATAAGAGCCGTCTCCCAAATTGAACCTTCATCACATTCACCATCACCTACAATTACATAGACTCTTCTATCTATTTTTTTAAGTTTCATTGCCATCGCCATACCTGCTCCAATCGGTAACCCATGACCTGCTGAACCGGTTGACGCCTCAATTCCTGGAATATCATTAATCGTCGTCATTGCAATCATCTTACCTCCGTCAATACAATAGTTATCTAGTAATTTTTTTTCAAAAAAACCTTTATGCGCAAGAATTGAATATAAACAGGAGACAGCCCAACCCTTACTTAATATGAATATGTCTCTATTTGGATCTTTTGGTTTTTTTGGGTTTATTTTTAAAACCTTTTCATATAAATAAACAAGTAGTTCAACAATAGAATAAGATGGAGCAATATGCGAAGCCGTAGCTTTAACAATCATTTTCAAAATTTGTTTTCTTATTTCTTTACTAAGTTTGTTTAAATTTATTATTTCTTTTTCAGTTAGCATATTTAACTATATAATTTGTAATTTTCTTTATACCATCGATAAATTTTTTGTGTACCGCCAATCATAGAATGTTTTGGACTCCAATTCAATTTTGATTTTGCTTTTGAGATATCTGCTTGCCATTTTTTTGGTTCAAATTGATTCGATTTATGACCTGTCCATTTTATTTTAATTGTTTTTCCAAGAACTTTTTCTGCTGTCTTTGTAAAATTACCAAGAGATGTTTGTTTTCCACTCCCAATATTGAATATATCACCATAATATTTTTTTCCGTCCAAAAAATATATATACGCATCAATAACATCATCAATAAAGATAAAATCTCTAACAAAATTTGGATCAGATAACTCAATTTCTTTATTTTTCATTCCAGCCATAATTAAGGTTGGGACAAAACGATCTTTATCTTCATAAAAACCATAAGGAGAGAAAAGTCTGAGAGTTGCTATCGGCAGTTTATTTTGAATCGAAAAAGTACTAGCCATTAAGGTCGTGGTTGCCTTAGTAACTCCATAATAATTGACGGGGTTTAATACATCCGTCTCTTTCATAATTTGATTTTTGATTCCATATTCAGATGACGAACCAGTGTTTATAAAATACTCTATGCCCGAGTTATATGCTGCATTCAGTAAATTAATTGTTCCAAAAATATTAGTTTCTAAGGTTTTATTTAAATCTTTCTGTGACCCTTGATATGCTCCATATACAGCCAGATGATAAATATACTTTGGGCTTACTCGATTAATATCTTTTTTTAATCTTTCATAATTATTAATATCAGTTTCTAATAAATCTATTTTAGAAATAATATCTTTTAATCTCCAGAGATTTGATTCTTTTCTTATTAAAACAATTGGCTTATAACCTACTTTTACTAATCTCCTTACTAAATTAGCACCAACAAAACCTGTTCCACCAGTAATAAGTATTTTTTTCATTTTTGAATTTTATATTTTTTGTACCAACCTAATATTTTCTCCGCTGTATATTTAATATTTTCTTTTGGTTCCCAGCCAAGGATTTTTTTTATCTTAGAATAATCGAGTGATTGATATGGGATTTCGTTTTTAGCGGTGTTTAAAATTTTATAATTAATTTTTTTATTCAAAATTTTCTCAATTTGTTTTATTACCTCTAAGACGGATAACGTATCGTCTGATCCAAAGTTAAAAGCTTCGCCTTTAACTTTGTTTATATTTTTTGCCAATAATATGTAGCCGTTC
>PFLI01000050.1 GCA_002785065.1 Candidatus Roizmanbacteria bacterium CG_4_10_14_0_8_um_filter_33_9 | reverse complement strand
TTTGGCAATACATCGTTCCAAATGTCGTGCAATAGTTCACTAAAAACTTTTTCACCATCAATAACAGATAATCTATTCTCTAAAAATAAAATTGCCTCGCCTTTATATATATAATAATCTAGTTTATGTTCTCTTTTTAGATGATAAACTTTTGAATCATCCGCTTTCGATTTATATTTTATTTCAACAACAGCGTCAGATACACTTCTATCATCAAGGGAAGCAAAACGAATGATTTTTTTTGAATTTTTTAAATAAAAATTATCAAGAGTTTCTTGATATTTTTCTTTCAATGATTTTTTTAAATCTTTTTTTGCTATATTAAGACTTTTTGCAAATACTTCTAAAACAGGAGAGAACTTCCACTTTTCATAATCTTCATCAATATTTAAAATAAAGTTGTTATATCTTTCATCTCTATCTTTCTTTCTAAAAATTTTGTTTGGTTTCCATTTGAACCTATTTTTGCTGTAAACAATTAAGAATTCACTCACATTTACTAGACCTTCATTTATAACCTTTGCGCCTGAAACAGAACTTCGTTTTACAGTTATTATATTTTGTTTGTTCTCTCTACCAAAAATATCATCAAGTAATATTTGCAAATAGCTTAATTCATTATTATCAATGGAAATAAAAATACATCCATCATCTCTTAATAACCGATTTGCAATAGAAAGTCTATCTTTCATGAAGGTTAACCAAGTGGAATGATTAAAGTGGTCATTATATCCAAAACTATCATTACCTGTATTGTATGGTGGGTCGATGTAGATTAGTTTTATTTTTCCGGCGAATTGTTCTTTTAGACTATGTAGGGCAAGTAGATTATTACCTTTAATTATCAAGTTTTCACGAATTGTGCCGTCATTGTCGAGTTTCAATTCTTTTACTCTTTCCTCGCCTTTGGCAGTATATCTTTTCCAATTTACCAATGCCTTTGGGTCAAAAAGCCTATCAATCTCGTCTTTTGCCAAAACCTCATTGAAAAATATCTCATTTCTTTTTTGGTCTTCTTTTGTCATTCCACCTTCCAATACACAGTCCTTAAAAGGCCAATCTAAAACAACCTCGTTTCGCTCCGTCAGTAGCTTGTTGCCAACACGAAGTCCGATTTTGTTTTGATATTGCGTATAGGAATTATCTAACTTGTTTTCGTCAATAAAGAATTTTAAGTCGCTTTGCTTCAAAACATAAACATTTTTAATCATGATAAAAAACTTTTCCTTTGTTTCTTTGTTGTCTAATAATAATTCAATAAGTTTCTCATCTAACTTATCAGTCAAATCTTTCAATAGTGTTTGGTTAAATTCTTTTGTTTTTTCGTTCCACAAACGAGCGTCTTTTTTGAATAATGTATATAAGTTATTTTTAAATGTATTGTTCATAGATTTTGTTTATATTTAATAGTCGAGTATTCTATTATAGAATATAATCTAAACTTAATTTGCTTTCTATTATTAAACTGAATTGCGGCTTTTTTTCCTTACAGGATAAACGCCAGAATAACATGAAAATTTACTTAAGACCTCATAGTCGGTTATTGCATAATGTTTTCTTTTTGCAATTATAGCCGGTAATAGAAAAACTGCTTTTATAAATCCCTTTACATAAGCGAAGTCCTTAAACATCATAATAGGTAGAGAATATAAAAGATGTATTAAATGGGATAATAACAAAACAGGATCTTCAATATTTTTCCATATAAAAATAAATTGATTACGATACGCGATTTCTGTTATCCAATTTGAATTGAAAAACTTACCAATTGTTGACTTATGGTGATGAATAACAACAATGCTGGGATCAAATAAAATCTGGTATCCATTCTTCCATGCACGATATGAAAGATCAACATCTTCCCAATAAAAAGGTGAATAAAGGGGGTCAAAGCCGCCCACTTTTTCATACAGTTTTTTGTTTATGATACAAGCTCCACCTTCAGCCCAACCGTTTATTCCCAATTTGAAATTATCTGCTTTTTTATGTTGAAAAAATCCACTTTTCCAATATATTTGATTTTTTCCAACAAGAGTAATATTTTTTTCCTTTTGCGCGAAACTTACAGCAAACATTTTTTCATCTTTTTGCAGTATATTTGCAGCTTTTAAGAAGAAATTGTCATTTAAAAGCACATCATTATTTAAAAGCAGAATAAAATTTCCTTTAGCTTGTTGTATTCCTCTATGGATTGCGCCTGCAAAACCCAAATTAGTTTTGTTTTCAATTAATTGTATTTGAGGAAATATCATTAGATCTTTCATTAAACTTTCTTGAGGGCTATCGTTTACAACAATAACCTCACACTCTTTTAAAAAAAATAGATTGTGTCCTAAATTTTTAATGAATTGTTCCTTATTTTTATATGTTGGAATTACAACTGAGATCATAGTAATATTTCTTTAACTTTATTTTCAAATACTGTAAAACTAAAATACTGCTTTACATAATTATGACATCTTTCTTGTATTATTTTTAATAAATAAGAGTTTTTTAATACGTTATCCGTTTTAAAAATTAATTCACTTTGATTTTTAAATAAAAAGCCATTTTTTCCATCGGTAATAATTTCTTTAGGTCCCCCTGCTTCATAACAAAAAGGAATACTACCACATGCCATTGCCTCAAGGGGTGTCATCCCAAGATGCTCAACCATTTCAGGATGTGTTTGTTCATCTACCTCATAACCGGTAAAATGCCAAAAAAACATTGATTTGTTATAGTACTTATATAGTTCTGAATAAGGAACATTTGGTTTTAACAAGATATTCTTATTTTTTCCAACCAACTTAATTAATCTTTCAAAATATGGTTTATCTTCCTGTTTAAGTCCTCCGATCAAAACAAGTTTAAAATCAGGATAGTTTTTTTGAAATAACTGAAATGTTTTGATGATTTCTTCATGTTTTTTTGCATGCAAATGTCCAAAAAATCTACCAACAGAAAGGATAATATTTTCTTTTTTGGTCTTTTGTTTGGTATCCAGCAAATCACTTGTAACGTATGGATAAATAACTTGAGATGTAATTCCCCATTTTTGAAGCCATTTTTGTGTATAAATAGAATTAGAGATAAAGGAAGAGTTCAATGTTTTTATTTTATTAATCAGATTCATATTATATAGAGTTTTATTAGGGACCATACAGAAAACAATGTTTTTTTTGGCGCTGGATAAAAAATAACTTCCATCAGTAACATAAAAAAACATATTATACTTTTTAAGTATATTCACTTTCTCCAAAGGGGAAGAAGATCGGAAAATGTTGGGTAAAAAAATAAGGTGTTTAAATTTCAAATTAAGATTGTTTACGATGGAAGAAGAAAAATCTTGATCCCAAAATATGTGAATATTAAATCCTTCATTTTCCAGTACTTGGAGGATGGAAAGAATATGTTTTTCACCACCACCTAATATATCTAGGTAAGGATCATACAGTGCGACGTTTTTTTTCATAAAGAAATAAATAGGTGATAGTTTTTGAAAATGCCTGATAAATTGATTCAATTATACCAATTTCTCCGTCTAAAAAGCCTTTTTCTTTCAATAGCCTCCTCCATAACTCGCCCAAAAATTTGCGAAAAAAAGTAAAAGTTGATACAGATTTTTTTGCACGAAACAGCAATTCGGCCTCAATATTTTCAAAAACAATTGTTTTTTGGACCATCGAAGTAAGGTTGCCGTGAAACTGGTGGATAAATGGACTAGTAAGATAGCCAATATTTCCTTTTATTTGGGGAGTAGAATGGATATTATTTGGCCATGTTATAAATGCTTCTGTATTAATAAGCCGTATTTGATAATCAGGCCACCATCCACCGTGTTTTAACCATTTTGTTCCTCCAAACATATTTTTCCGTGGTATTTTATAATGGGTTATTTCTTCTTTTTTACTATCGACCTTCGACCCTTCGGCTTCGCTCAGGGTAAACTCTCGATTAACGACTATCTTAATTTCTTTTGCTAACTCTTTCGTTATTCTTTCATCTGCATCAAGTATCATTACCCAACTTGTGTTAGCTTTTCTTATACCGAATTCACGTGCAGGTTCAACACAATGGGAATAGGGAAACATATATGTTTCAATATCCAGTTTTTTGGCAAGTTCAATCGTTTTATCTGTACTTTCCATATCTACAACCACAATATTGTCTGTCAGTAGTTTTGCAGAGTGTATACATGCTTCAATATGTTTTTCTTCATTATGGGTTTGGATGAGGACAGAAATTGACATATGGTTAATTAAATATATAAAATTTTACTTCGTTTGTTGGTCGAAGAGGGTTCAAGTCAGAAAAGGGAATATTATCATAATCAGTTATTTTTGCTGTTTTAAGTAATAATTTTGTTTTATCTGACAAACATATTGAATCGACAATGGTATTTTTTGGAAGGGAAAGATATTTTTTTTCTCCTACATTACATTGTTTATATATATTATTTTTAAATTTAAAATCAGTAAGTTGTGTATTTAAAATTTTATGGATTTGTTCGAGTTCAAATTTATTAGGTTGATTTATAAAAATATAACTCAAAAAATATGTAAATGGGTTGGAAAGGTAAATGGTTGAACCAGTTTTGTTAATGAGTAATTTTGCCAGTTTTCTTTCGTTTTCATTAAATAATTCAGACTGTATTATCGGTCTAAAAAAAGTGTATTGATAGATAAAATTACCTATTTGAAATAGGATTATTACTCCGACAAAACCAATAATTACAGATTTAAGAACATATTTATAATGTTTAATACATTCATACCCATAAATAATACCTA
>PFLI01000191.1:1490-4931 GCA_002785065.1 Candidatus Roizmanbacteria bacterium CG_4_10_14_0_8_um_filter_33_9 | reverse complement strand
CACCCTATCTACCCTTTATACTCATTTTACTTACAGGAATCGCAATTCGCATTATTTATCTAAGTTATACCGATTATCAAACTCGGACACATGATGTGGTGGGCGGACATCTTGCATATATTGAATTTATCGCAAAAGAACACAAGCTTCCTCCGTCAACATCTTGCTGGGAATGTTGGCAACCACCGTTTTATTATGTTATCGCTTCATATGTTTATAATTTCGCGCTTTTTTTTCATGCAAATCCTTATATTTTTTTGCAATTATTTTCTCTTCTCTTGTTTACGTTGTTTTTATGTTACGGATATTTATTCATAAAATCTTTTTTACCGAGTAAAAACACTCAATATGTTGCTATATTATTGTTGACATTCTGGCCGGCAGGCATCATGGCTTCCATTCGAATAGGCAATGATATTCCTTATTATCTTTTTTTTGGAGCAGCCCTTTATTATCTTCTACAATGGACACTGACAAAAAAATATCTCTTTCTTTTGTTAAGTGCATTGATGTGTTTTTTCTGCATGATAACCAAATCAACCGCACTCATCCCCTACTCAATTTTTGTATCAACATTATTTATTGAGCTTATTACCGATTCAAAAAACAGGAAAAATCTTCTAAAACAAAGTGTCTCTATTACCCTTATTTTAATCGTTGGATTTATAGTTGGTTTTTCAAACGTCATATTTCATAAAATGAAAATGATAGCATCCATTGATAGTCTCAATTCCGGACTTATTGTGGGAAAAAATGTATTAAATTTTGTTTATTTTGACATAAAAACATATGTAACAAAACCTTTTTTATCAGTCTGGATCGATCAGGGAGAATTAACTGGAGGAAGACAGTATTTCTGGAATTTCCTTTTGAAAAGCAGCTTATTTGGCGAATTTGCATATACAAATACCTTTCAAATAACACTATCGTATGTGATAAGCATTTTCCTTCTTCCTATTGTATACTCTTTATTTTTTGTAATTCGTTTGCTTAAACGTCCTTTTTTATCCTCACGGTTTCTTATATTTTTCTCACTTATATTTCCACTTGCAGCCCTCATCTCCTATCGTTTCAAATATCCGCATTCCCCTAATGGAGATTTCAGATTTATTCTTCCTATTCTATTTCCTGTTTGTACTTTTATCGGTATAATACTCCAATATTTTGAAGGTAAAAAAATGATATTGCTGTATTACGTTGTTTTTTTCATTATTATGACTTTTATTGCTTCAACTATTCTCCTATACATAATCCCCCTTTTTCCGAATGTATTTTTTCAAAGCTGAAGTTTATATCACCTTTAAAAGACGAAAAAAGGTAAATGAAATGAAGTAAAAAAGGATAATTTGAAATAATGGCAAATATAGGGAAAGAAAAATAGTGATAAGTGCAAGTATAAAAAATGCTTCATTATGAATTGCGGGAAGCAAACCCTTGGTTAAAAGCATCAAAATGATTAAGGTAAACAATATGCGTGGGTTAAACCAAATAAGCGGCCAGCCAAAATACATTGCAAATCCAATAAGTATTGCAGCAAGAATGAGAAAAATTTCCTTGGTATCAAAATAAAATGGACCTATGTACATAATATAAATATAACTTAATTACTCCAACTTTTCAACCATATCCTGAGTTGGGATGTCTCTTCCTTCCGGAACACGAATTTTTATCTCTTTACCATTCACATTAAATGTATATTCTTTGTATGGTATTTCATCTAACTTCACAACAACAACAGTTGCATCCCCATTTATCTGTGCATATGTTCCTTTTGCAATTTGATTTAATGGTGCATTTTTAACAGCTTCCAATGTATTATTAAAATTTTGTGCTGCTGAGGCATACATTTGAGAATTTTCACCTTTTTTTCCTCCGGGTATTTTTTCTCCTATATATTGAGCAATGTATTGTTCTGGATGCGAACGCAAGCTTTGGGGATCATCTTCAATATAAAAAACAGATCTTATTATCATTGTTACAAGCAAACTTAGAATCAATACCCCAATAATTTTAATATATTTTAGGATGTTCATATAATTAATGACAAATTGCTCCCGTTAATGTAATGGTTTTTATTTGACCTGCAACAACATCTTCGCTCGTATATTGACCATTTGAATTAATAAATATAGTTACTTTGTCTTTATCAAAAATAGGAGGATCTGAAAAATTTCGCTGACTACTACTGTTTACAATAATATTTCTATATGATCCATCGCTTGATGTAACAGTAATTTGTCTTGAACACCTATTATCAACAACAAATTGAATTACTTTTCTTGGCAGACAACAACCTCTTGAACCAAGGAGATAATTTCGACATATATAGTTTGAATTTTCCAAGTAACGATCATTATGACAACCGATTAAATTTGCACAATAACTTTGCGAATTTTCTGTATCTTTTTTACATTTACTGTCGGGAGATACACTACACATACAACCATAATCACCGGTTGTATAAGCCGGGTTACCATTACATTGACCATCACAATTTCCATTACTATCCGGACCATAAACAGTTGTTAAAGAAATAATCTCATTTTTTAGACATCTGATCCCATTGGGAATTGTGCTTTCTCCGTTTAAATTATTGCAAATTTCACTACATTTTGAAGTTGCACATGAAACTGACCCGCCTGATACAGGATGAGTTGTAGCAGGAACAACTGTAGGATCAACGCATTTTGCACCCAATGGGCCAGCATTATCTTGGCATACTTTCCCCGATGGACAAAACGGACTTAATTTAAATAAACCATTAATTGCGACACAATAAGTAATCGCATAAACATCAGGCAATCCCATATCAACCATTCGAGCTGCACACTCAGATTCTGAAGAAAATGTAGATACAATTGTATTGTTTTGACCACATTTTGCAATACTTAAGCCAGGAACCCCTCCTGTATTTGAAGTACAGTCACAATTACCTGGATTACTTCCTACACATTTACATGTCGTATTATCAACACAATGAAGCGTACCAAGTTGATTATTGGAACAAAACTTCTTTATAGTTGGACTTTCACAGTATGATTTATTTGGAGCTAAATCTATTGAATTATTTAATAAACAAGGTTTTCCTTCAGTAACACACGCTCCACCTTGACAAACTGTACCTGATGGACAATCTTCCTCATGAATTGCAGGGGGACTACCTTGACACTGACCCCATTTTTTATTACTCTGCCCTATACAAGATTTGTTTCCATTGTTGGGTAATATTTGACCATCAGAAGATTTACAAGAAACTGTTTCTTCAACACATTGTCCACCTGTGGATAATTCAATACAGTTTGTTGTTCTAGAACATGTAAGCTCTAAAGCTGTAGAAGTTCCGTCGATACATTTTCCATACTTTTTAGAACCAAGACTTGGAATACAATGTACTTTACCATCTCTTGACATTGGTTTTCCATCTGATGTATTACACGTTGT
>PFLI01000191.1:0-1447 GCA_002785065.1 Candidatus Roizmanbacteria bacterium CG_4_10_14_0_8_um_filter_33_9 | reverse complement strand
TTTGCAGGTTCTCCACAATTTTCAGGATGATTACCAGATTTTTGATTTTTCCATTTTTGCCAATCTTGAGCAAAAGCAAGTCTGACACTGTCACCTGCTGCATCAAGGGCGCATTCTCCCAAACAATACCAATGTGGATCAGCGCAGACTTTTGTATTTCCTGAAGGCGCAGTATTACCCGCTGGAGGAGTTGCTGGCGCGGTATTTTGTGCGCTACCGCAGTTGTATGTTCCATCAGCGCTAAAAGTACAGGTTAACGTTGCAGTAACTCCCGGACATGCGGCTGAGTTTGCGGCATAACCTTTGTATGTTACTGTTTTCGTACCAGAACCAACTTCAATTGCTCCTCCTGTCCATTCGGGGCTATAAGTATAGTTTCCATGAACGCCTTTATTCCATGCATTCCAACCTGCTACATGTGCGTCATCCCGCTCAAGTTGAATATCGCCGTCTCCTCCATCGCTGACAAATTTTATCGAAACATTAAATTTATTTGTCCCGATTTTGTCAACTCCTGCATCCAAATGAAAACAACCTGCAGCACCTACTCCTCCAGTTTCACCTCCAGCACCAGTCCCAGGAGGAGGTGAAGTGTTACCACTTCCGTCAGGTTTACATTCTGTTCTACATTCTGGATATTTCATTTTCCATACACCTCCATCACATTGATAAACTAAAGAAACTCCTGCATCTGATGCACAACTTTGCTTTTCTTTCGGATTCATACAGCTAACACAAAAAGCATTGGGAGTTGTACAAGATCCAGTACATGTAGTAGAAATTGGTTCAGCAGCTTTAGAGCTTGTTGTTTTTTTCTGATTAATAAAAAATGAAGATACAATGGTAGTCAACCCGATAACAACCAAAGTACCAATTGTAATTATAGTTGCAATTTCCCCCCGTTCATGTTTCTTCATATATGAATATATTTACTGTATCAAATACAAAATATATTTACAAGTGTATGAGGAAAGAAAATGTATACTAAAAAAACTCAAGTTTATGTCTCATTTTTTCAGTATCCACTCATCTAATTCACTTTTTCGCCCTATCGGGCTGCAAACTGAAGTAAGATGAGTATATAAGATAGAAGAACTCCATTTGACAAATGAACTATTGATACTTTATAATACTTTCTATGTCACTCAAAAACAAAACCATGCCAAAGGTGTCACTTGATGACTTGCCAGACTTACTTACAATCCGTGAAGTTGCTTCTCTTCTTCGTGTCTCAAGTCTTACTGTTAAACGTTGGGGTAAAAAAGGAAAGCTTCCTGCTATCCGCATTAATTCAAGAGGAGACAGACGCTATAAAAAAGACGTCGTCCTCAAACTGCTTGGAGTTGAAAAAGAAGAATAAATTTTTCAGCATAAAACGTATTCCGTCAATCGTTTTTCTTCAGAAAATAGTAATTTTTTGACATACATTAATTTTTTGTTCTGGTTT
>PFLI01000078.1 GCA_002785065.1 Candidatus Roizmanbacteria bacterium CG_4_10_14_0_8_um_filter_33_9 | reverse complement strand
ATTTTTAAAGTGTTAAAAAAGAGATGGTATGTTTTTATCATACTGTTACTTATTGGAGTAGGTTATTTTTATAATAAAACAAATGTAGCTGCAAAAAAGATCAAAGAATCACAATATACAATTAAAAGGCAGAACCTTCGCGAGACTCTATCTTTATCAGGAAAAATAGATGCAGATGAACATATTGTTTTACGTTTTCAGACATCTGGCCGGCTTTCATGGGTTGGAGTGAAAGAAGGCGATGTCGTTAGTAAATATCAGGGAATAGCCTCACTTGATCAACGGGATATTCAGAAAAGAATGCAAAAAACATTGAATGATTATGCAAAAGAAAGAAATGATTTTGATCAGTCGAGAGACGACAACAGACGGATTGGCGATCAACCGACAAAAGAGCTAGGGAATGAAATGAAACGATTGCTGGAAAAGGCCCAATATGATTTGACTAATTCAGTGTTAGATGTTGAAATACAAACCCTTGCTCGTGAGTATTCATATTTATATACTCCTATAGCGGGTATTGTTATTCGAGTAGATAGTAAATATCCTGGTGTAAATATTACTCCAACTGGAGCTGAATTCGAAATTTTAAATCCAGACACTCTTTATTTTTCTTTTACTGCAGATCAAACAGAAATAATTAAATTAAAAGACGGATTAATAGGCGAGTTGGTTTTTGATTCATTTCCCGATGATATAGAAAAAGGGTCAATTTACTACATATCATATACTCCAAAACAAGGAGAAACAGGGACGGTATATGAAGGAAGAATAAAAATTCCAAAAGAAATGGTGAATAAAATGCGTTTAGGAATGACAGGTGATGTTACATTTGGACTTCAGGAGAAAAACAACGTTGTTTCAATTCCTTCAAATTATGTAAAGAGCGATTCATCGGGAAAATATGTTGATAAGCTGATAAAAGACAAACAAGTAAAGACCTATATTAAAGTAGGTATGGAAATTGATGGATTTTATGAAGTGCTGAAAGGATTAGAAGAGAACGATATAATATTAATTCCCGCGTCAAAATAATATGGCTGAAGAAATTATTAGAACTGAGCATGTTTGGAAAGAATATATGATGGGCGACGTGCTTTTCCAAGCCCTTAAAGATATTAGTATCAGCATAAACCTTGGTGAGTTGGTAAGTATAATTGGTCCTTCAGGAAGTGGAAAGTCGACTCTAATGCATATAATCGGTTTACTAGATCAACCAACACGAGGTAAAATATTTATCAGCGGAAATGACATTGCATCTTTTACTGATGATAAAATTTCATCTTTGCGGAGTGAATTTGTCGGTTTTGTGTTCCAACAGTTTAACCTTATTAATAAGCTTACTATTCTAGAAAATATTCTGCTTCCGACAGTATATGTAAGAAAAAAATTGGAATATAATCCTGTTGAAAAAGCCCTTTATTTAATGAAGCGTTTTGGTATAGATGGCAAGGAAAAAAGCTATCCTAATAAAATATCTGGAGGTCAGCAACAACGTGTTGCAATAGCACGAGCACTTATTATGAGTCCGAAATTAATTCTTGCCGATGAACCTACCGGTAATCTTGATTCCAAAAGTGGTACAGAAATCCTGAAGCTGCTTAAGGAATTAAATCAAGAAGAAAAAATTACCGTGGTAATCGTTACACACGATCCTTTAATTGCAAAACAAACAAAACGGATAATAGAAATTAAAGACGGTCAAATTGATAAATGAATCATTTCCAATTTGTGATAATTGCCGCTTTATCAGATTTTTCGCATAATAAAGGAAGAACATTTTTAACCTCCTTAGGGATTTTGATTGGGGTAATGTCTGTTGTTTTGCTGCTTGCCCTTGGTCTTGGATTAAAAAAATATATTTCAGATCAGTTTGATAGTCTTGGTGCGAATTTAATTTATGTAATGCCTGGAAATAAAAAAGCCCTTACTTCCGGAGGGGGAATGGTTGGTGGAATAAAGTTTGATGAAAAGGATGTTTTAAAAGTAAAACGGGTACAAGGAGTAGAAGTTATTGCACCGGTATTTGCAAAACCTGGAGCTGAAATTGAAGCAAACGGAAAAACAGAAATGGTTGAGCTTATTGCTTCCTTTGATGAAATAAATGCAGTTATGAATCTTCAATTAGAAGAGGGGAGATTGATTGAACATAGGGACGGAGATAAAAAAACAAAAGGAATTGTTATCAGTCCAAAAATTGCAAAAAGTCTTTTTAGTACATCTGTTGAAGCAATTGGGAAAACGGTAGAAATTGAAGGTCAATCATTTAAAGTTATAGGTATATATAAGTCAAAAGGCGGAGGAGGATTGGGAGGTAGCGATATGGACTCGCATGTTTTTGTTCCAGCAAGTTCAATTTATGCCTTTAATCCGGATAAAAAATATTACGGTCTTTATATTAAAGCACAGTCAAAGGAAGTAATTCCCCAAGTGAAAAAAGATATAGAAGAGGTATTGCTAAAGAGGTATGATAAAAAAACATTCAGTGTTGTTGATCAATCGGAAATAATGTCAACCGTATCGCAAATTTTTGATATTCTGAATCTGGTTTTAGTTGCTATTGCAGCGATTTCCTTACTTGTTGGAGGGATAGGAATTATGAATATTATGTATGTTTCAGTTTCAGAGCGAATAAAAGAAATAGGTATAAGACGTGCTTTAGGAGCGTTAAAAATAGATATTTTATCTCTCTTTTTAATTGAAGCTGTATTTTTATCAATGATTGGAGGATTATTAGGTGTACTGATTTCAGCAATAATAGTATATTTAGTTTCGCCGATATTTCCAGCCTATATTGATATAATGGCTGTTATATTGGCACTGGGGGTTTCGTCATGTATTGGGATTGTTTTTGGAGTTTTTCCTGCAAAAAGCGCGGCGGATTTATCTCCTATCGATGCAATACGGTATGAATAGTTTTTATTAAAAATTCCATTATTACAATGCAGTATTTTAAATTTATTATTAAATCGGCCTCAATGGATTTGTTTCGAAATAAGATGAGAACTTTTTTGACTTCGCTTGGGATACTTATTGGTGTTTCTTCAGTTGTATTATTACTTTCTTTTGGACTTGGACTAAAAGAATATATTAGACAACAATTTGATAGTTTAGGAACTAACTTAGTTTTTGTTATTCCAGGTCAAATATTTGGAAACAGCGGAAGCGGGTTTTCAGGAATGCGATCTGTAGTTCAATTTGATGAAAAAGACTTTATTTCTCTTAAGAAATTGAGAGACGCAATATATGTAATTCCTATTTTTACCAAGTCTATTAAAGTTGAGGGAAATGCAAAAGTAGATTATGCTACATTAAATTCAACAACTGACGAAATATTTCCCGCTCGTAATCTTGAACTTGAATATGGAAGATTATTTGATAAACCTGAAGTCGATAAAAAGACTCGAGTAATTGTCATTGGTCCAAAAGTGATAGAAAAAATGTTTGATAATCCTGTTCTGGCTTTAAATAAATCACTTCGCATAGAGGGTCAAACGTTTAAAATTATTGGAATTCTAAAAGCGAAAGGAGGAGGCGGTTTTGGTGGGCCGGATTTTGATAAGTTTATTTATATGCCATTAAAAACAGGCTATACGTTAAATCCTGATAAAAAAATTGCAAACTTTCTTATAAAAGCACCTGATAATAAACCATTTGATTTGTTTAAAGAAGAGGTGAAAATGCAAATGATAAAAAGATACGATGAAGATGAAATTACTGTTGCTGATTCTGCTCAGTTTATTTCAACAATATCATCTATTTTTGGGATTTTGAATATGGTTCTTGTTGCTATTGGGGCAGTTTCACTTTTAGTAGGTGGTATTGGTATTATGAACATTATGTATGTTTCTGTAACTGAACGAATTCGTGAAATAGGGATAAGGCGCGCCTTGGGTGCCAGAGAAAGTGATATTTTATATCTGTTTTTATCTGAATCAGTGCTTCTTTCATTATTCGGAGGTGCAATGGGATTAACATTATCTTTTCTCGTTGTTCTTATTGTTCAGAAATTTTTTCCGGCATACATTGATTTAATGTCATCAATTATCGCTCTGGGAACGTCATCATTAATTGGAATATTTTTTGGCGTGTTTCCAGCGAGAAAAGCAGCTCGTTTATCCCCAATAGATGCAATTCGGTACGAATAGTGTTATAAAGCAAGGTAGATAATATGAACTATATTTATTTTGTGTTTGAATCGGCATGTAAAGATTTAATACGAAATAAAGTGAGGACATTTCTTACATCACTTGGTATTGTTATTGGAGTTTCTTCAGTTATTCTTCTTATTACGTTTAGTTTAGGATTAAAAGATTTTATTAGAGATCAGTTTTATAATCTGGGTACAAATTTAGTGTATGTTCTTCGTGGGAAGTCGTTTACCCAAGGAGGTAGTGTGATGAATAGTGGAATAGAAGGGGTAAAGTTTGATGAAAAAGACTATCTAAAACTAAAGAAAATTGAGCAAGCAGATGTAGTATTACCGGTGTATAGCAAAATATTGGAAGCGCAGGCAGATGGGAAGATAGATACAGGAACACTATACGCGACAATTTCTGAAATGTTTTCAGCAAGAAATCTGGAGTTGGAATCAGGGGTGCTATTTACTAAAACAGATATAGATAAGAAAAGTAAAGTTACGGTGTTAGGTAATAAAATTGCATCAAATATTTTTGGTGATCCAATTTCCGCTGTTAACAGATCAATTCGGATTGATTCACAGGTTTTTAAAATAATCGGAGTTTTAAAAGCGAAAGGCGGAGGTGGCTTTGCTACTCCTAATTTTGATACGTTTATGTATGTTCCCTATAAATCAGCTTATTTTGTAAATACAGATAAAATATTTACTGCATTTGTAATAAAAGCAAGAAATGAGAACGATATTTCACTTATAAAACGAATATTAGAAGAGATTTT
>PFLI01000093.1 GCA_002785065.1 Candidatus Roizmanbacteria bacterium CG_4_10_14_0_8_um_filter_33_9 | reverse complement strand
TGAATAGTACGCTCTGGTGTAAGAAGAGCACTTTTGACTAATTGTTGAGTAATGGTGGAGCCTCCTTGAAGATTTTGTCCAAATACAGTGTCTTTTATCGCTCGAAAAATACCTGAGACCAATGAAACTCCATTGTGTTTGTAGAAATCTTTATCTTCAATAGCAATTGTTGATTGATATGTATTTTGGGGTAATGTTTTTATAGAAACAAACGTTCTATTTTGTTCTTTATAAAATTCATATAATAATTTTCCATTTCGGTCATAAATATGTGTGGAAAGTGGAGTTGTACGGCTATTACGTAATGATTGGGGGGATGGAAGTTTATAAAGAATTAAAACATAAAAAAGAGCAGCGAAAATCAAAATAACAAGTATAGGTATTAAAATAAAAAGAAACAAACGTGAGGGTAACTTTTTCACGGAAGCTCTTTTATGTTGATTTTGAGTTAGTTCTTCATGCTCTTTTATGTGTGATACCATGTATATTTAGATTTTAACTGATACGAGGAAATAAAATTGGAATTTTGTTTATTTTTCCTTTTGTTGCTTTCATAATTTTTTCAGAAACAGAAGGCAAAAAAGGTCGTAAATAGTTTACATAAGATCGGATTTCGGTAATATAACTTAAGATAGTGGTTGCTTGAGGATTTTTCCAAGGTTCATCACGATTAATTTGAGCATCGATTTCTTTAAATCCATTCCAAACGTTTTCAAGAGCAATATTAAGTTCAAAATTCTCAATATGTTTTTTAAATCCGGATTTAAAGAGATTTTGAGGAATAGCAGTTGTTTTTTCATTATCCTCAGGGGCAACGAGATTGATTTTTTCTGCAAGTGTTAATACTCGGGCGACAAGATTACCTAAGCCGTTTGCCAAATCGGAATTATACAATTCTTTAAAACGCTTCTCTGAAAAATCGCCATCGCCTATTGAAGGAATTTCTCTTAACAAATAATACCGGACAGCATCAATTCCATATTTATTTACTATTAATACCGGATCAATAACATTATCAAGACTCTTACTCATTTTTTGACCGTTTGATGTGATAAAACCATGAATAATAATTTGTTTTGATGTGGGTAAACCAGCGGAAAAAAGCATAGCTTGCCAAATAGCTGACTGTTGCCGAAGATTATCCTTTCCTGCGAGTTGAACTACCGGCCACCATTTTTCAAATTCAGTTTTATTTTGTGGCCAACCTAAAGTTGAAATATAAAATACGAGCGCATCAAACCAAACATACATCACGTGTGCAGGATCGCCGGGAACATCAATTCCCCAAGGCATTTTTGATTTAAGACGAGAAATGCTAAAGTCCTGCAAGCCTTTTTTTACGAAGGATGTTATTTCATTTAATTTACTTTGTGGGATAATAAAAGAAGGATTATCATTATACAATTCCAATAATTTATCTTGATACTTAGAAAATCTAAAAAAATAATTCTCTTCTTGATAAGATTCGATTTCTAAATTTGGATGAGTTGGGCATTTATTATCAACTAATTCTGAATCTGTTTTTTCCAACTCGCAACCAACACAATATTTGATATTATAATTTTTTTTATAAATATCGCCATTATCGTAGCATAATTTCCACATAGTTTGAGCAGCCTTAATATGATTTGTATCAGTAGTACGCATAAAATGAGTAGTGCTGAGATTAAGCAACTGTATTAGTTGATCATACTTTTGTGCGTATTCATCACAATAGATTTTAGGATCTTTTTTTTTAGATATAGCTTTACGATAAATTTTTACACCATGTTCATCAGTTCCAAATCCAAACGCAACATTGTAACCAAACAGTCTTTTATAACGAGCTATTACATCGGCCTGAATAGCTTCAAGTGCAAAACCAATATGAGGTCTTGCGTTTACATAGGGTGCTGTTGTGGTTATATAGAAGTTTTTACCCATAATGTACTATTGTACCAAAAAAAAGAATACCAGAAACAGGAAGAAGAGTAATATACAATTTAAAACATTAAAACCTAAATAACCATTAATTGATAATAAAGTAAAAATAAACAACGCAACAACAATTCGTCTTATATTGTTTAAAAATAAACTGGATACAAGATAACAGAAACAACTTAAAAGAAGAATATATGTAAGAATAATATATAGATTCGAAGGGGGGATAAAAAACATAAGCCATGTGAGGAAAGCTAAACAAATTAAGCTAGAAATCATTATTTTTTTATGTGGGATTTTAGATATATATTTTTTCATAATAAAACTTCCTGTTGAAAGTTATTTATTAATCCATTATAATCCTATGATATGAAAACAACATCTAAAAAGAAAGAAACTGTAAAAAAAACCTCAACTAAACAATCTGTTACAATTCCCAAAAAAATATTTCCCGAAGACAAGCAAAAATTAATTGAGCAATTTGCACAAAAACAAGGCGATACTGGTTCTCCTGAAGTTCAAACAGCGCTTCTCACACAAAAAATTTTAAGATTAACTGACCATTTAACTCATAATAAAAAAGACAATCATTCAAGGAGGGGATTGTTAAAAGTAATTGCAAAAAGAAGAAGAATACTCAATTACTTACAAAAACTGGATGAAAAGCGATATAAAACGCTGATTGAAAGTCTTGGATTAAAAAAATAATAACAACAGCGCCTCCTATTGAATAATAAGTCATTATCCGTTATATAATAATTTTTTTATATTTTATGAAATCTTCTGAAGAAACATTGGTAATTAATAAACAGCCGTTAAAACTTCAATTTGGAAAATTTGCACAGTCTGTTGATACGTCTGTTTTTGCTACGCTTGGTGATACTGCAGTTCTTGTAACTATTGCAGTTGGCGCGGAGAATCCAGCAATTGATTATTTTCCACTTTCTGTAGAATATGTTGAAAAATTATATGCAGGTGGACTTATTAAAGGATCGCGTTGGATAAAGAGAGAAGGTCGTCCTTCTGATGAAGCCGTTTTAACAGGTCGACTTATTGATCGGTCTATTCGTCCTTTATTCCCAAAACTGTTTAAAAAACAAGTTCAAATTGTTATCACCCTTCTTTCGGTTGATGGCGTAAATTCGCCGGAAATAGTATCAGCTATAGCAACATCCGCAGCATTGGCTGTTTCAAGCGTTCCTTGGGAGGGGCCAATAAGTACTACAAAAGTTGGATATATTCCCTCTCCAGAAAATAAAAATGGTACTTTTGTTTTAAATCCTTCAGATGAAGAACAAGAATACTCTTTTCTTGAGTTGGTTGTTTCTTCGACATCAGAAAAAGTTGTTATGATAGAAACACAGGCAGGAATGCTATCAGAGAACATAATTGAAGAAGGTATTGAAATGGCTAAAAAAGAAAATAAGAAAATCATAGATTTCATTGCAGGAATTGTTAAGAAAATCGGGAAAACAAAAAGTGAAATTCCAAATGATGAAGCCAATAAGGATATCGAATCAATAATTGCAAAGTCATATAAATCAGATTTAACAGAAGCAATGAAAGAAGCGGCAATTACTCCCGGTACTAATAGTCCCGCCCTGAACGAAATAATTGATCGTATGTTTGAAGAAACAGAAGGAAAATATGATAAGAAAAAAATTCTGGGAATTGTTACTAAATACAATTATGAACAAATTCGGAAGAACATTCTAGATAAAAAGAAACGACCAGACGGGCGAAAAGTAGATGAAGTTCGCAATATAGATGTTGAGGTGGGATTGCTTCCACGAACACACGGTTCTGCATTGTTTCAAAGAGGTCAAACTCAGGTTATTTCTATTTCAACAATCGGGTCAACTACATTAGAGCAGTTGATTGAAGGTCCTGAAGGAAAGGACACAAAGCGTTATATTCACCACTACTCAGACGGTCCGTATTCGTATGGTCAGACAGGACGAATGATGGGTCCAAGTAGACGAGCGATCGGTCATGGTGCACTTGCTGAAAAAGCAATTGAACCTGTTTTACCGACCGCTGAAGAATTTCCTTATGCGATACGGGTTGTTTCGGAAATACTTGCTGAAAACGGATCATCATCTATGGGATCAATTTGCGGATCATCCCTTTCTCTCATGGACGCAGGTGTTCCAATAAAAAGCGCAGTTGCCGGAGTTGCAATGGGGATTGTAACAAAATCTGATACGGAATATGAAATTCTTACCGACATTGTTGGACTTGAAGATTTTTCCGGTGAAATGGATTTTAAAGTTGCGGGTACTTCTAATGGAATTACTGCTATTCAGCTTGATGTAAAAAATAAAGGGTTAACGAAGGAAATGATTCACAACATCTTTGAACGTGCAAAGTTAGCGAGACTTTATATTTTAGAGCATATGAATAAAGTTCTTTCAAAAGCCAGATTAGATATTTCTCAATATGCTCCAAAAGTTGTCATCTTAACCCCTCCTTCAGATAAAATTGGAGATATAATTGGTCCAGGAGGAAAAAATATTCGTGCACTTATTGCAAGAACAAAAACTGAAATCAACATTGAAGATGATGGTAAAGTAGTGATAAGCGGTATTGATAGAAAAGGAGTGCAAGATGCTGTAAATACAATATCAGATATGACTCGGGAAGTTCAAGTTGGTGAAGAGTTTGAAGGCGAGGTAAAACGAATTCTTCCTTTCGGAGCTTTTGTTGAATGTATTCCGGGTCAAGAAGGCTTGGTCCATGTATCCAAAATGAGTGATCAATTTGTAAAAGATCCAAGTAAAATTGTTTCACTTGGTCAACGGGTTAAAGTAAAGGTTATTCAAATCGATAGCCAGGGAAGAATAAATTTACAACTCATTAAGTAAAAATTTCTAACTTTTAAACAATTTAGACTTGTTGCCGATACAAATCTTCTTTCGTTGATTTTAGATAGAATTAGTAGTACAATTTTTCATATGGCACGAAGAAAATCACTTATTAAAATACCTTTTTTTAAGGTTAAGATAAATAGTAAGACTGTTTTTAATATTCTCGGTTTTATTGGTGTTGCCCTCTCATTTCTCCTTTTTTTATCGTTTGTTTGGTTTATTCAGACAAATGAAGAAGGAGGAGCCTTGCTTTCCCAGATAAATGAAATATTAGTATTAAATTTTGGAGGAGTAAGTATCTTTATTCCTTTTATCGTACTTCTTATTTCTGCCCATTTTTTTAACAGTAAAAAAATAAAATT
>PFLI01000041.1 GCA_002785065.1 Candidatus Roizmanbacteria bacterium CG_4_10_14_0_8_um_filter_33_9 | reverse complement strand
CAATCTAATTTTTGTCAAGATACCACTTGACATTTTGAAATTTCTGGTATAATTAATTTGTAGACTTAAGGTCTACTTGACTTTGTTCAAAGCCCCCGGAAGGGGGTTTTTGATTAATCAGCTGTTTCTATCAAGATTAAGCCGATATTCAAAATCTTCAACATGCAGAATATCTTTAATAATACCTGCAGATTCTGCATCCGTTAACTCTTTACCAATATGGCCCCTTGCTCCAAAAACATATATGATTTTCTTAAATTCTTTGTTGATATATTCACATACACAGGCAAGATCACCGTCGCCTGAAAAAATAATCGCAGTATCATAATTATTCTTTTCCCGAATAAGATCAATTGCCATCTCGATATCCAGGTTACATTTTTTAATAAATCCGGTTTCGTATTTTTCATCGGGAATATATTTAACTCTTTTTGTAATGATTTCAAATCCACTATATCTTGCGTTCATCATAATTTTCTCAGACCACGGCGTAAGTTGTTTAGATTTGTCCTTAGGCCCATAATCTTCTCCATAATAAAAGCGTCTTAAGAACTTTTTGCCATACGTGAAGTGTTTTGACAATTGACCTAATTTTTCTATTCCTATTTTCCATCCGAGTGAGTTTTCCCATCGATCAATATTAGCAAAGTCGATGACCACTATGTTTCTCTCTTTTGTTTTTTCCAGTTCACCTATAAACGACTTTATTTGTTTTTTGTCCATATTACTGCGAATATCCCAACTCTTTTATAAAACCTGCAACTTTTTTGCTTATTTCTTCCCGTTCTTTTTCCAATACGTTTAATTCTTGCCAAACTTTTTTCACATCAATTATCTCTTGTTCTTCGTTTGAATCAATATATCGGCGTACATTTAGATTATATTCATTATCTTCAATCTCCTTCTTATCAACAACTCGCGCGTATTTTTCTACATCCTGATATTGATCATATGTTTTAATAATCTTGTCAATATCCTGCTTGCGCAGTGTATTTTGATTTTTTCCTTCTTTAAAATCATGTTCACCTTCAATAAAAAGTATTTTATTTTTTTTATTTTCTGGTTTGTTTTTATTTAATATCCACAC
>PFLI01000104.1 GCA_002785065.1 Candidatus Roizmanbacteria bacterium CG_4_10_14_0_8_um_filter_33_9 | reverse complement strand
CTTCTAATTAATAGATACGACTTATTACCACTCTAAACAAGACTCATAAGCCTCCTCCATAATTAACTCTCTCTGAGCTCCTGTGAGCCCATATTCTTCAGCAGCATGTAATGAATAATGATAAGCCATATCCCAACAGGCCTCATCTACCTTAAAGAAATAAACATTGTCTTTTGCTTTGGATACACTTGATACTACTAATAAAAAAAGAATCAAGCTTAATACGTTTTTCATAATTTCTAAAATTTTAAACCAGTTCATGTTTTCAAATAACTGGTTGGTTAAACTAAATGTGTGTTCAGTCTATTCAGTCTATAAATTTTAGTCTACGAAATCTATTTTAATCATCGATATAATTTTCAAATTTTTTATTTAAACTTTTAATTAAATCTTTGAATTCTTGTTGGTTCATTGCTTTTAAGTCATTAATTTTTTCTATTTCCAAGTTTTTAATGGTCTCTATTTTTTTAATTGTTACTATAGCGCCTTTTAAATCAACTTCTGCTATTAAGCCAGGCAATCCCATAAAAATGTCAGGACCAGATTGTAATTGAATTGATGGTATATACCAAGCAACAACCTTTAAGTCTTCATTTGTTACAGGGTGATAATAGCTCCCTTCTGCTTTTATTGCATTAACTAACGGAATATTGTATGGAATTTCAGGCATATAGTATTGAACAATTATATCAAAGTGTATGAATTTATTTTATTAAATACTTCTTTATGTTGTTTTTTTATTAAACGTCGTTTAATATTATTGAATACCCTTCGACTCATTGCATTCGCTCAGGGTAAAATATTGAATAAAATATAATATGGGAATAAAAGAGGCGGTTTTACGATTTTTGGAATATAGCGAACTAGATCGAAATCTATCACTGAAGACTGTTGGAATGTATGGATATTATCTGCAGTTTTTTCAGTCCTGGTTACTCAAATCATTACAAGCAGAAGACTTTGAGGTTGAGAAAATCGATGAAAATAATGTGCGCAATTTCCGGCTTTACTTGTCTCATACGTATAAAAATCCATACAAAGGTGGTCTTGCTCGACAGACACAAAGCTATTTTCTTGTTGCACTCCGATCATTTTTCCGTTATTTAATAAAACAAAAATTACAGGTACTTTCTCCGGATATGATTGAACTGGGTAAGCAAAGAGATCGACGGATAAAGTTTCTTCAACCGAGTGATTTACAAAAGATGTTTCAAAGTGTCGATACTTTATCTGAGTCAGGATTGCGTGATCGGGCAATACTTGAAGTGTTATTTTCAACAGGACTTCGTGTTTCCGAGCTTGCATCTTTAAATCGTGAACAAGTGAATTTGGAGACAGGAGAATTTGGAGTAATGGGAAAAGGCGGGAAAATGCGGGTTGTATTCATTACTCAATCTGCAAAAGATTGGTTGACTCAATATCTTCACAAAAGAAGCGACCCCTACTCCCCTCTTTTTCTTCGGTATTCAGGGCCAAAACCGGAAGAAGGATTAACGAATGAAAAACTTCGTCTTTCTGTGCGTTCAATTGAGCGGATGGTAGACAAATACAGGAAAAAATCAGGAATACTTGATAAAATTGGACCACATGCATTACGTCACAGTTTTGCAACGGATCTTTTGTCTCACGGAGCAGATCTGCGATCGGTTCAGGAAATGCTGGGTCATAAAAATATCGCCACAACACAAATTTATACCCATGTGACCAATGCACGACTGAAAGAGGTACATGAAAAGTATCATTCGGGAAATAAACAATAATAACTCAAATTTAAAATGTCAAATTTCAAATCTTATTTAAAAAACCATTGGATAAAAATGGTTTTATGGTTCATGATTGTTTCCTATATTCTTTATTTTTCTATTTTTACTATTCTTCGGAGTCAAAATTTATATGCTCATTATTTTGACTTAGGAATAATGCATCAGACCCTATACAACACATTTGAAGCAATTAAAACAGGAGATTACAGCAGGTTTCTTGAAATGACAAATCCGCATGGCATTGAGCAAATGAAACGCATGGCTATCCATAACGATCCAATTTTGGCTTTTTTGGCAATCTTCTATTTTATCTATTCTGGACCCGAAACCCTTTTAGTAATTCAATCCATTGTGCTTGGGATTGGTGCTTTTGCTGTATTCAGCATTGTTGAAGAAGTATTGAAAAAAAATCAGAAGAAAAACATTATGGGTTTGTTTTTTGCATTTTCTTACTTGATGTATACACCAATGCAGCGAGCTAACATATATGAATTTCATGCGGTAACATTGGCAACGACATTTTTATTATTTATGTACTATTTTTGGTTAAAGAAAAAAAACTGGTTATGTTTAATATTTTTATGTTTCAGCTTGTTAACAAAAGAGCAAGTTGGTCTTTCAACACTTTTTTTTGGAATATATATCTATTACATTGAAACTAAAAAAAGAATTGTACAGTTTAAAACAATACAGTTTAATTTGTTCCCCATTATTATCATTGGGATTAGTGTTGTTTGGTTTGTTGTATCGATGTTAATTATTATTCCCCTAGCCCGAGGAGGCAATCATTTTGCACTATCATATTATTCCGATTTTGGTAATTCTCCTTCCTCAATATTTCTAGGTATTTTAAAGCATCCGGGAAGTTTAAAAAAGTATATTTTTCATATCGATACTGTTCGTTATTTTTTGTTCCTCTTAGGTCCGCTTGGATTTTTGTCTCTGTTATCCCCTTTTTTGTTTGTTATTACTCTCCCTCAATTTGCTATCAATTTGTTATCAAACAGTTGGAATATGCGGAATATTATTTTTCACTATACTTCGGTTATACAGCCGTTTGTATATATTTCTGCCATATATGGTACAAAAAAAGTATTAGATTATTTTTCTAGATTCAAGAAAAAAAGATACCTATTTTATCTTTTTGTAATTTGTTTATTTGTCATTTGTTTATTGTTTTCTTATTTCAAAGGTCCGCTTCCTTTTTCTCGGGAGGCAGACCTGTATCCTTTGAAAAAAACAAATGAGGCAAAAAGCGAAATAATTGAATGGAGTAATCGTTTAAAAAATCCTGATTTAAAAATATCATCAACAGGTAGTTTGGCGCCATATTTTACATCACGCAGATATTATTATCATTTCCCAAGCGGGTATGAAAGAGCCGACTTTGTTGTTGTTAAAAAAGATGAATTATATAATTATTTTGACTCAAGTATAGATATAATGGGAGTATATAAACGATTGATAAAAGATACACATTTTACTATTATTTACAATTCAAAATTAGTTGTTGTATATAAAAAAATATGATTTCAATTCTCATACCCTTTTACAACGAAGAAGAAAGCTTACCATTGCTTTACAATCAAATTGTGGATACCATGGTCAAACTAAAGAGGGAGTATGAAATTTTGTATATTGATGATGGATCTACAGACAAGTCCGTCTCCAAATTGAAAGATTGTATTCAAAAAGACACCCATGTTCACATAATAGGTAATCGAAAACGGTTAGGAAAGGGTGAAGTTCTTCAAAAAGGGATAGAGAAAGCCTTAGGGGATATTATTATATTTATGGATGCAGATTTACAGGATGACCCGAGTGATATTGTATATTTTTTGAAGAAAATAGACGAGGGATATGATTTGATAAACGGAGTTCGAAAAAAAAGAAAGGATTCATTTATTGTGAAATTGTATTCTTATTTTGCAAATGCCTTTTTACATACGGTAATGAAGTCGCCTTTTACCGATATTAACTGTGGTTTTAAAGCGATAAAAAAAGACGTATTTAAAGAAATACATCTCTATGCAAATAATTTTCGCTTCCTTCCTTTAGCTGCTTTTTATAAAGGGTTTAAGGTTGGTGAAGTTGAGGTGCAAAACCGTGATCGAATATATGGTGTTTCTAAATATGGCTGGAAAAAACTTTATATTGGAATGATGGATACCGTTACCGCATATTTTATTTTTCAATTTGCTGAAAAACCACTGCATTTTTTTGGTACCGTCGGTTTAGGTTTTTTTGGTGTAGGATTCATAATCTCTTTATATCTTACGATTGAGCGAATTTTTTTTAATGTTATGTTATATCGCAGACCGATTCTGCAATTGGGAATTTTACTTATTATTATTGGTATTCAAATAGCGATGACAGGGATAATTGGAGAATTAATAGTGTATTTGGATAAAAGAAAGAAATGAACCCAGTTTTAGCGCTTATGATTACGAATCTTATCTGGGGAGCTGCAGCCCCTATATTTAAACTTGCATTGCAGAATATTCCTCTGTTTACTCTTGCTTTTTTTCGATTTTTTTTTGCTAGTTTATTTATGTTCCCTTTAGGTTGGAAATACTGGCAACCAATTACTTTAAAACAGTTTTTCTCAATTTTTCTTTTAGCCCTTTTTGCTATTACGGTTAATATTGGTTTTTATTTCTTAGCTCTTCCAAAAACTGTCAGTATAAATGCACCGATTATTGGTTCTGCTCAGCCGATATTTCTCTATCTCCTTTCTATATTTATTTTAAAAGAGAAACCGCATAAACGGGTTTTATGGGGAATTATTATTTCTTTCCTAGGAGTTATGACTATTGTTTTATCTCCTCTATTCCTTGATGGCGGAATGACTTTATTGTCAAAAGAAAAAGCTATGGAAGGTAATTTATTATTAATAATTGCAACATTAGGGTCTGTTATGGGAGTACTTATGTTAAAAAAGATGGTAAAAACGGTAAATCATTTCCAAATCACATCAATCAGCTTTATATTTGGGGCACTTACTTTTTTCCCGCTTATGTTACCTGAATTAAATACGTGGTCGCTTTCTCAGTTGGATTATCGTGGATTAATAGGGATTATATTTGGAGCCTTTTTTTCTTCCACTATCGCCTACTCTCTTTTTAATTATGGCATTTCTAAAATCAATGCGCAGGAAGTCGGTATTTTTAGCTATATTGATCCCATAATCGCAGTATTATTGGCCATACCACTATTACATGAATACCCGACCCCCTTCTTTTATATCGGATCTATTTTTGTTTTTGGGGGAATTTTAATTGCGGAAGGAAGAATTCATTATCATCCTTTACACTTATTAAAAAGAATAAACAAAACAAAATACTAAACTCTAAATTCTAAACAAATATCAAAACTCTAAATAATAAATTAAAAATAGGATTTATTAGTATATTTGCCAAATCATACGGCTAGTTTGCTGACTATAAGATTTGACATAACTAACGATTAACTTATAGATTTTACTTTTATAGGATTTAACTTTTCCTAATTTTTATTTTTGATTACAATTTCTAAGTATTTTTCACTA
>PFLI01000162.1 GCA_002785065.1 Candidatus Roizmanbacteria bacterium CG_4_10_14_0_8_um_filter_33_9 | reverse complement strand
TTCATTTACATCCAAATCTTGATGAAGGGCATCGAATACAATTAGGTAGTATTACTTTTGACTCAGTATCCGAGAGTTTGAAGTGCGGATCTTGTACTTTAAACTTCTTCAACAAAAGGAATGTAATGTATACCAGGTAAAGACAAAAAACGAACTATTTTTGGTATTTCTATAGAACCTGATGACTCAATATCGTTGCTCTCACTTATTAATTTGAATAGAATTGTCCTTCCACAAGCTTGTTTGTTAAGAGCATTGGTAATTGCGAGTAAAAAGTTAAATATGTAGTGGTTCCTAGTTTTTTCCAGAATTTGGTTTCATTTCTACAGGGTCTGGAACATGGGCTTTTTTGCGGGCTTGTCCAAGTCGTCCTTTTTGTTTTCCTGTTGCTTCACCAGGCGCATTTTGTTGCTTTTGCTGCTGTTTTTTTCGTTCTTTCTCTTGTTCTTCATACAGTAGTTGTTGTTGTTTTTGTTGTTCTTCTTGTTTCTTTTTTTGTAACAATTTTTCATCTTCGTTTTTTACTATTTGGAAAAAGCGGTTTCGAAGCACATCGGTTTTTTGTTTGTCCTGACCTGCATAATTCTCTTGAAGTTTTGCAAAATCAAGGGGCGTACTATTTTTATCTTTTTTGAGTTGTTCCATTTTTTGATTACTATTCTCAGAAGTTTGTCCAGTTACATGTTCAAATAAACTCGTCGGCGAGAATGTTTGTTTAAGGGATGCTGCTGTTTGTTTGACCGTAGATTTACCCAATTGTTCAAGTTGTTCGATTGTATCATCCAAAAAAGATCCTGTTTTTTTAGCCATAATTTTAGGATATAAAATTAAATGCCAAGAATAGCTTTTCCTCGTTCTGTCATTCTATCCATTGACCAAGGTGGATCAAATACCAACTCAATATCAACTTGACCTCCTTTTATCTGCATAAGTTTCTTTCGCATGTCTTCTTCTATAGTACCAAATAATGGACATCCGATGGTAGTAAGAGTCATTAAAATTTTTATATTATTTTTTTTATCAATTGTAATACGATAGATAAGTCCTAAATCAACAATAGACATATGAAGTTCAGGATCCATAACCTGATTTAAACATGCGTAAACTTTTTTTTCAGTAATTTTCATATAGGAAAGTATACATCAGACATATAAAAGAGTGGTATAATGATTTAGTTGTTAAAATATAAGATGGTCGAGGATAGAAATTAATAATTACTTTATTATTTATGGCAGACTATAAAGTTCGGTTTGTACCCTTGGGTGGTGTTGTTGGTGTTACCAAAAATATGTATTTGTATGAAATCTACAAGAATACAGGTGAACAAGAAAATTATGATTTGCAAGATATATTTATTATTGACTGTGGAATAGGATTTCCTCTCGAAAAAGAATTAGGAGTAGATTTTGTTATACCCGATATTTCGTATTTGAAAGACAAAAAAGATAAAATCCGGGCGATATTTTTATCACATGGACATGAAGACCATACTTCGGCTCTTCCATATCACTATAATGACCTAGGCAGACCTCCTATTTTTGCATCCAAACTAACTGCAGCTTTTGTTGAAAATAAATTCCGCGAATTTTCTGACGGAGTAAAAGTTACCCAAATTAATTATACAAAAGAATATCGTTTCGGCGATTTTACCATAAAATGTATTCCGGTAACTCACTCAATTCCCGACACCATGCATATTCTGATAAAAACCCCTGTTGGATCTTTTTATCATGGTACAGATTTTAAACTAGACTTAACACCGCCATATGGAAAAAGTCCAGATTTTTATGAAATTACAAAAGCTGGTCACGACGGCATTCTTTGCTTATTATCCGATTGTTTAGGTGCTGAGCGAGAAGGCTTGACATTGTCGGAGGCAATAGTCGGTGAAACTTTTGAAAATGTAATGCGAAAAACAAAAGGCAAATTTATTATGACTACGTTCTCTTCAAATATTTCAAGAATTAGACAGTGTGTGGAAGCTGCAATAAAATTTAACCGTAAAATTATTTTTCTTGGCCGCTCTATGAAAGAAAATACACGGATTGCTCAAGATATCAATTATTTGCCTATCCCCTTTTCTCTTATCGGAAAAGAAGAAGAGGTAATGAAACTTCCTCCAAATAAAGTTTGTCTTATTGTTGCAGGATCACAAGGTCAATATGGATCTGCTTTGTCTAAAATTGCGAATAAAATGAATAAAAATGTTGCAATCAAACCAGGCGATACGATTATATTTTCCTCAGATCCAATTCCTGGTAATGAGAATGAAGTGTATGCGGTAATTGAAGAGTTAACGTTAAAAGGCGCTGAGGTTATTTATTCAGATATTCAAGATCAACTACATGCTTCCGGACATGGAAATAAAGAAGACTTAAAGTATCTTATTCGTTTTACCAACCCACAATATTTTATTCCAATCGGTGGAACCGTTCGACATCAACAACAATATAGACGTATTGTTGGAGAACTCGGATTTGATGAAAAAAAAGTATTTATGCTCCAAGAAGGAGAAACAGTTTGGTTTACCAAAGGAAATACTACTAAAGGAGAAATTGTTGAAACAAAAAATATTTATGTAGACGCCTATGGAATTGGTGATGTAGGACAAACCATACTTCGGGAGAGAAAATCACTTTCGTCTGATGGTATTGTTGTTATTGTGCTTGCGATAGATAAGGCAGGATCTATAATGACATCGCCGCGGTTGCTTTCTAAAGGATTTGTATTTGAAAAAGCTCAGGGGAAATTATTTGATTCGGCTCTTCGGTTACTTCTGGCAAAAAAAAATACTGATAATGGAAAAATTACTGATATTACTGCTGTAAAACGAAAAACAATTGGATTACTTGAAGATTTTTTTTACAAAGAGACAGGAAGAAAACCACTTATTATTGTTGAAGTAATTCAGGTTTAAAATAACTGTATGGCAAAATTACCACAAAGTTTACAGAATATTGCCCTTTTTTTTGAACGGCTACCCGGAATCGGTTCAAAAACTGCCAATAGGCTTGCAATGTATCTGCTTCGGCTTCCTGAACAAGATTTGAAATCAATCGGCGAACAATTATCTCAACTGAAGTCACGGACAAAAATGTGTAAGGTATGTATGAATTTAACTGAAGATAATATGTGTCATATTTGTAATGATACTGCGCGTGACAGATCTACTATAACAATAGTTGAAACTGTTCTTGATTTACTTTCTTTTGAAACGGGTAATATTTATAAAGGTGTTTACCATATCCTTCATGGAAAAATAGATCCATTAAATTCAATTGGTCCGGATGACATATTTATTAGAAATTTAGAACTGCGAATTCAGAATTCAGAATTTGAAATTAAAGAAATCATTTTGGCAACTAACCCCGATATGGAAGGAGAAGCAACGGCTATGTATATTCGAAATAAATTACGTGAAATACAAAAAGAAAAAAGACTAACTTTTAAAGTTACACGCCTTGGGTATGGGTTGCCAATCGGTGCGCACCTCGAGTATGCAGATTATGGTACCCTTTCAAAATCTATTGAAAATAGAAGAGATTTTTGAATTATATATTTTTTATCTCTTGCGCAATAAGCGGTGCTACTGAAATTTCTGTAAGTTTATTAAAAACTTGATCTTTTCTGAGTTTAATTGTATTTGTTGTAAATATTTGTGTAATAACTGAATTTTGCAATTTTTGAGGAGCAGTCGGAGAAAAATCGTGATGAACTACAGCTGTAAGTACCTTTGACGCGCCTCTTTCTATACATAGTTCTGCGGCATGTATAAGAGTTCCTCCGGAGGTAAACAAATCGTCAACCAAAATGGCAACTTTATTTTTTACATCTCCATATAAATCAAGCGCAACACTTTGATGAATGTGTTCAAGATCTCTCTTTTTTTCTACTACCGAGATTGTATGATTGGTGTGTCCAAATAACGCGTCTGAAAACTTACGTGCTCGTTCTACTCCTCCATGATCTGGTGAGACTACAGAAACGGTTTTTGTAGTCGTATTTCCTATAAAATGTTTTATTTCTTTTGCAAGAAGCGGAAATGCATTAATATTTTTAAACGGAATGGAAAAAACACCTTCCGTTGCTTCATCATGGAGATTAATTGTATAAACTTTATAAAAGCCTATTGATTCTAAGAATTTTATTATTACATTTGAACTGACACATTCACCTGGTCGGTGTTGAACATCCTGTCTTGCATAACCAAAATAAGGAATAACCGCAACTACTTTTTTAGCTTCTTGACGTCTTAGTGCATCACAGAAAAAAAATAACTCCATCAAGTGTGTATCTGAAGGATTCGATGTAGGTTGTATCACAATGCACGTTTCATTTCTTACTTTTTCTTCTATCCACACTCGTATTTCGGAATTTTCAAAACGTATTACCTCTGCTTTGGAAATAGGAATAGCAAGTAGTTTTGAAATATCCTTTGATAATTCAGGATGCGCTGTTCCGCTAAAAAGTTTAAACATACCGTTACCCTTGTTGAGAAATTTCAATTAACTTTTTTGCTGCAAGTTCTTGTGTTTTTTTTACAGCTTCGCTAATTGCTTCAGCAATGCGGTTCTCGATTACACCATCAATAGTTACTTCAAGTATTTGTTGATCGCCTCTCATAACAATTTTTACTCCGTTTCTTTCGACAGTAATTTGTTCTTGTTGTAGTGCAGATTGCATCTTTTGAGCCTGTTGTTGTAATTTTTGTAAATCACCTAAACCTGAAAGTGGATTATTCATAACAATAAAAATAATATATTAATTATTTAACAGTTCTTTTATTATAGAACTCTACAATAGCAATCTCAAGCGGAAGTGATTCAATAGGAGAATATTTGAGATTAGTATATGCTTCAGAAAATAGTCTCATAAGAAGGACTATCTCTTTCAGTGTAAATGTAAACATTTTTTTTAGATCCTTTTGTGTTTTACTTTCAATCAAAAGTGCTTGGTGCAATTCTTCTAATTGTTCTTCTATCAATATTTTGAAATTCCCACCATTTTGTGCAAAAGACTCGATAAATTCTAATGCTTTTATGGGTGAAGATGGATTTATGTTTACAAGTTGAAGTAAATTTTGATTAGATTTAATACCAATATAATCACGAGCCTCTATAAGTGAGAGTTTTTTCGTAATAACAAGTTCTTCAAGTAGTTTTGTTGCATCACGAAAAGAAAGTTCACTATGATTTGCGATAAGTTCAAGAACTTCATCTTCAAAATCTATTTTTTCACCAAGACAAA
>PFLI01000008.1 GCA_002785065.1 Candidatus Roizmanbacteria bacterium CG_4_10_14_0_8_um_filter_33_9 | reverse complement strand
TAAGTGCTCAATAGTTTCGAAGAAAATTACTACGTCTACCGATTTTGAAGCAAGGGTAAGATTGTTCGTGTCACCAATCTTATATACTACATTATATCTGGGATATCTTGTTCTTGCATACGTTATAATTTTTTGGTCACAGTCAATCGCTATTACTTTTCTTGCTCCTTTTTTCGCAAGTAGATATGATCCGTATCCAGAACCGCAAGCCACATCAACAACCTTCTTTTTATAAATATAGGCAGCTGCAAAATTATACCGATCCATATGCTCACACAATAGTCTTCGAGAATATAAGGTAAGTTCGTCAGGAATGATACGCTCCAAATCGGGTATTATTTTAATTTTTTTGTTGATCTTGCTATTTCCCATATCGTGTGTCTATATTTATTATATTTATAATCATAGTAACCAAGAACTCGACAATATACTTCAAGCACTATAACGCATGGAGTCCAAAAAATATATATCCAATCTATCTTAAAATTTTTCAATAGTAATAATAATATATACATATTATTAAGAGTTGATACCGTGTAACTATATTCATGTTTTGCTGTTAAATGCCCAACATAGTTGCTTCGTCTTCTCGAAATGTACTCTCGAAATATCTCGGGGCCTTTGTTATAAACAATAGCGCGAGGAGCATAAACCGCTTTATACCCTTGTCCTCGAATCAAGGCTTCAATATTTACTTCATCTACTGACGTTAAAACAGGGATTCTATTGAAACATTTTTTAAATGCTATCATTTCGCCCATTTTCGGATTGTTAAGAGAAACCAAATGATGCAATTTCCATGTCAAATGTGAAGCAAATCCAAAAAAGGTTTCTTTATCGTTTATCGGAATAGGATGACTTCCCACTATCCCCACATTCTTTTTATACATCGGCTTTACTAGTTCCGATAATGAATTCTTTTTTAGTAATAAATCTGCGCTTATCAAAACCAATATACTGCCTGTAGATTTTTTTAGAAACAAATTAACAGCATGAGCCTTGCCACTTCTACGTTTTTCGATATATAGTTTAATTTTTTTATTTTTCTTTGCCGTCTGTAAAACTAGTTTATTAGTCTTGTCAGTTGAACCACTTGAGATAATAATGATTTCCTTGATAAAGCGCCAATTGGTTTGATTATGTATTGATTCAAGAAGATGAGTAATATTGCCTTCCTCGTTATAACACATAATGCCAATCGCTATGTGAGGATTTTTTGGTATGATAGATTTATTAGTTGAAAAATATTTTTTCATAATTATATGAATAGAATATTTTGAATTATATCTAATAGTAAGTTAAAATAGTAGTATGAAATCCAATACACATGCCTTTACTCTTATCGAACTTTTGATTGCAATGATCATCATTTCAGCTTTATCCCTTCTTCTTATTGGCAATTTTATGTCATCTCTTACCAAGGGAAGAGACTCTAAGCGAAAAGGTGATCTTAACCAGCTTCGTCAAGCTGTTGAAATGTTTTATGAAGATCGCCGTTCATATCCATTTGAAAAAGGTACCGCACAAAATAACTTAATGGATTCTAGCGATTATATAAATAGTAACATGTCGTTTATTGTGAGTGGTAAAACATATATTAATCGTCTTCCGCAAGATCCTAATAGTTCATTTAAGTATGTATATATGACTGATGCTGTTGGATCGTATTTTCGTTTATTTAGCTGTATAGAAAACAGTAATGATACAAGTGAAGGTGTAAGTCAAACAGGTTTTACAGATGGACCAGCGAGTTGTGGTTCTGGGTGCTCTAAATGCAAATATACTATTTCCAGCCCAAACATAACTCCTCTACCTACAGTTCCTTGATTACTCTTTTCACAATTCGTTATTTTAAAGTGTCTAATTCTTTAAGAAGAATCTTATTCCTCGGGTCAAATTGTTTTAATGCAAATTCAACTACATCTTTTGCTTCTTGTTTTCTTCCAAATTTTCTTAATAACTGAGCCTTTAGAATATACGAATCTATATAATTTGGCTTTTGTTCAATAGATTCATTGATTGCATTAATCGCGTTTTTTGAATAAAGCTGCTTTTGAGAAAGATTAACTTCTTCATCAAAAAGCATAGAATAGTAAGTAGCAAGATAATAGCTAATTTTTGAGTCAGTTGGACCAACAACATTTGCTTTCTTTAAAGCAATTAATCCTTTTTCTATGTATTCTTTTTTAAGGGTGATTTGATAAAACAAGTAATCATTTTTTACTGTTGTTTTTAAATAAATAATATTTGATGGAGATGCTTGTAATGAACGATTATTATAATCTTGTGCTTTTTGAATATACTGTACTGTTTTATCTTTTTCCTTTTGATAGGATGCAATAAATGCTAAATTTGCATAACAATTTGACAGTTTATCTTCATACACATGTTCATAGTGATATTCTAAAGCTTGTTCGTAAAGAGTTGATGCGATATTATAATCATTCATTTTCATATATATATCACCCATTGCATATTTAATATCTGATACCCAATAGTTTGAAAGAAATACTAATACAAAAAAATAGGTAAGAGATAAAAGAGTAAGGATAACTAGCCCTGAATTAAGCGTATATTTATTATCATTCTCATAAGGATGTTTAGATTTGTACAGATAATAAATAGGGTATGAAGGAATAAAATAAAAAAGAAGGTTTATTGTAGTAGTCGAAAAACCGAAAAAATTGGTAATAAGAATTGAAAGATATGAGAGAAAAAGAAGACCAAATAATAATTGTAAATCTGTATCGTCTTTTGCTTTATTCCAAGCTTTATATATTACAAAAAAAACTATTCCTATAAAAATAAAGTATGAAAGAGTGCCGAAAAGTCCAGTTGTGGCGAAATAATTGAGATATTCATTATGCGCTTTATTATATAAAAAGTCCCATTCTGATGTAAGATTATGCTCCTTCGGTCTAACAAAATAGTATGAATAAGCAAATGTTTCTACACCTGTTCCGAATAAAAAGTATTCTTTTCCGAGATCAAAAGCTCCTTTCCAAACGATCTTACGAATATCAAGTGAATCTGTAACGCCACCCACAACTAAATCTTTGTTTATATTTGTTACTGTTGGAGCTATTTTCTTTTGTTGAGTTTTGTTAAAAAAAGAAGTATAGGTTTGTGGTAATAGATATGTATCAACTTTCTCAATTCCGGTTCGAAAAAAAATAACGCTTAGTACCATTGATATAAGTAAGGCGATAATAAGCGAATTTAACTTATGTTTTAATCTTATTGATGATATACCATAGTAAAGAATAAAGATAAAAAAACCAATTCCTACAGAACCAATCGCTGATCGAGATCTAGTAAATAATAGCGCAGAAAAATTTAAGATTAAGTATAAAAAAGAGAATCCTTTTACTAATAAAAAACCTCTTGGTTCTTGTTTTTTTAATAAAAAAAACAGGGCGATAAAAAAATGAACTGCGAGATATGCACCAAACCAATTCGGTTGACCTAGGGTCGAAAACATTCTTACAGAAGGATTAAATTGTGCAGTCCAACACGAATTGTTAAATTCACCTACAAACAATAAACAACTAAGATCGTGTCCAAATTTTCCTGGAATAGACCACAAAATTGTTAACAAAGATGATATTAATGATATTTGTAAAAATCGAAATAAGAAAGATTTCGAGTCTTTTTGAAGAGAATAAAGAAATATAAAACCATAATAAATAACAACATAAGCAAGAATTGAGTAAAATCCACCATTAAACCTACCATAATACCCAAAAAGAGAAGTATGAACATCTATAGAAAACAGAGTAGAAATCAGTTGAAAAAAAATAAAAAGTATAATGGGAATATTAAGTATGGATCGTTGTATCGGTTTAATCTTATATACAAACCAATAGATTAGAAGTATAAAGGCTATACTACTAGAACACAAATAGATAAATAACATTTTGTTAAATTCAAAAAGCTCAGATGTTTTTCCAAACATAATTAATGGGGTACAAAAAAAAAGGAGAAAATAAATAGTAGTCAATATTTTTGTTAACATATATAATCATCTTACTCCAGTTTACAGCCCGATAGGGCGAAAAAGTGGATTAGATGAGTGGATACTGAAAAAACGAGACACAAACCTGAGTTTTTTTAGTATAACGTATATTCTACAAAAAATAAAACAAATTAAAACATCGTATACTTTTATTACATACTTACACTTTAAGTAATATTTATACTGATTGCTTTTAACATAGCAAGAAGTATATAATTATGAGTAATGAATCTATTTTCTTTATTTAAAAAAGTACATTTTCCATCTTTTAATTCAATTCGACTATATATTGATCTAGGCACATCTAATCTTCGTGTTGCAATTAAAGATAAAGGAATTGTACTTAAAGAACCTACTTATCTTGCTTATAATACTCAAACTAAAGAATATATATTTTTTGGAAACGAAGCAAAAGACATTCTTGGTAAAACGCCTGACTTTTTAAAAACTATTCGCCCCATGAATAATGGAATTGTTTCAGATTTTGATGCAGAAGTTGCAATCTCAAAAGAAAGTATTGAAAAAGCTACTGAACCGTATCTTAAACCATTTCTCTTTTTAAAGCCACCATTAACAGCTATTACCGCGTGTCCATTAACAGCTACAGAAATTGAACAAAAAGCAGTTGAAGAAGTGATTCTTAAAACAGGATGTTCGACTGTACACCTTATTGAAAAACCTTTAGCGACTGCCTCAGGATGTGGCTTAAATATATTTACCCATAAACCCGTTCTTATTATAGATATGGGTGGAGGAATTATCGAAATAAGTATAATTAGCGGGGGAGGAATTGTTGGTAATAAAACCCTCCGAAATGCTGGAGAATATATGGATAAAGTTATTGCAAATTATGTATATCTTAAACATGGAGTACAGTTGGGAGAAACAACATCAGAAAAGCTAAAAACCGACGTATTTAAATTTTCTGGAGAAGATAAGCTTATGCTTGTGCGTGGCAAGTCTTTGGAAAATGGGCTTCCAAAATCCATAAAAATAAATTCAGCTGAACTAAAAGAGGCTTTAATTAACTCATTTTCTCAAATTGTTGACGCAACAAAAGAACTTATTGAGCTTTCTCCTCCTGAAATTGTGGATAGTATTTTTGAATCAGGTATTACTCTAACTGGCGAACTTGCTTCAGTTTCTGGGATTGAAGATTTTTTTCAAGCAGAGCTTAAAATCTCTGTATCTCGAGCAAAAGATTTTAAAAATGCAACAATAAACGGATTAATGAATCTAGATAAAAATGATCAATTATACAAAAAACTGCTTTCTTTAAAAGAATAAAGGAACGCTGAATAAGTTGAGAAACATAGGTAACACTTCTGGATCAGAATAT
>PFLI01000163.1 GCA_002785065.1 Candidatus Roizmanbacteria bacterium CG_4_10_14_0_8_um_filter_33_9 | reverse complement strand
TATCATGAATTTACAACCAATAATAGTCAATCCGACTTGTTCAACTCGTTTTACGATTACTCCCATACTGCCGCGTTGGACTCCATCAGGCTTTATGATTAATAGTGCTTTTTGTTTTTTCATATTTTTTATTATCGTTTGATATCTTTATTTTGACCGCCTTACCCTAAAGGGACCCAGGTGATTGTCAAAATAAAGATATCTTCGCCTTTTATTTATTATTTTAAATATAACTCATCAACTTCCCGTTTATATTTTGGAAACGTTGTATTTCCAAACCAATATTTTATTTCTCTTTGGGCTTCTTCAACAGATCCTGATGCATGAATAAATGTTTTTACTACTCTTCCTAAAAGTGCAGAAAGCACTGATGAATCGTACGAGTATGATGCAAAAATTGATCCGGTTTGAGCTAGAGTTGGTATAGTATGACCGCGTAATTTTCGTGCAATTTCAATAGCATGAGGTCCTTCCCAGACCATTGCGATTATGGATCCTTCCTGCCAATAGGTAATAAGTCGTTCATATACAAATGTTCCTAGTTTTAACGGATCGTCAGTCTCGAGAAGTTTTTTAACATCAAGCCCTGATTGTTTAAAGCTGGAAAGGGTTTTTTGTCCCATTTCGGATATCCACTCATTCGTACCAGGATAGTGGTGTTTTATTACATCAGCTTCGGGTTGAAGCATTTTTGCTGCGAGTAACTTTAGTCCTGTTTTTTCGAATGTTTCAATAATAGTTCCAACTAGAGCACGTTTTACAGCGTCAGGTTTGAGAATAATAAGTGTTTGTTCAATAGGCATTTGCATATTCAGTTGATTTGTTAGTTAACGAATTAATGGGTTAACGTATTTTTGTACGAATTCGTTAATTTTTTAATCCGTTAATTATTAAATTGTATTTTTAATTCTATCATAAATCTGTTTTGTTACTCCATCAATATCCTTTTCACCGTCAATATTAATCCATTTTGTCCAGGTTTGAGCCTTTATTAGTTCATCATATTGTTTATATGTTTTTCTGATATTATCGAAATCTTTTTCAGTACGGTTTTTTTCTTTTTGTTCACCAGATTTTCGTTTTATTGCAATATCTGGTTGGACATTCAGGTAGAATACGAAATCAGGTTTTTCCATTCCAAAATCATCTGCAAATCGCAGCTGTTTTTCAATAGGAAGCCCTGCTAATGTCTGAAAACAAAGGGTTGTTGAAAAATATCGGTCTGCTATGAGAATTTTGTTTTTTCGTTCTTTTTTAATAAATTCACGATCGGATAAAAATTGCATTGAATAAAGGAGAAACTGCATTTCTGCATCTAAATTTTTATTGTTGTAAAGGAATTCACGTATAAATTTACCCACGTTTGCATTGTAATTTGGGTATTTGATGAAAGAAAAGGGGATATTGTCGCGTTTTAACCAGTTTTGTAGATTAATTGCTTGTGTTTCGCACCCCGCTCCATCGATGCCCTCTATGACTATGAACATATAATGGTTATAACTGTTATAATAATTATAACCATTATAACAATTATTCTTTTCTATGGATGGTGGTTATAAGAGTCTTCCTTTTTTCAAACAGTCAGAGATCATTTATGATTTTACGGTAGAGTTTTGTGATCGTTATATTGATAAACGTTCTCGAACTACGGATCAAATGATTCAAGCTGCTCGATCCGGTAAGCAAAACATTGCCGAAGGTTATATGGAAAAAAGTATTGAAAGTAAAATTAAGCTTGTTAGTGTAGCCCGTGCCTCACTTGAAGAACTCCTAAATGATTATCAGGATTTTCTAAGACAGAAAAAGTTTATTCTTTGGGAAAAGTCATCAGCGCAAGCACAAACTGTTCGTAAGTTAGTTTATAATCGTTATAACAGTTACAATGATTATAAAAATTATATTATTTCTCCTGGATCTGCTGCTAATACCATGATTTGTCTTATCAATCAAACAAATCAACTTCTTGACCAAAAGATGCGGTGGTTAGAAGAGGACTTTGTTAAAAAAGGTGGCTTTAGAGAAAATTTGTTAAAAAAGCGTTTGGCTTATAGGAATAGAAAAGTATAACAGTTATAATAGTTATAACTGTTATAATCATTATTTAACTGTCAGCTCCCGTAGTTCAACGGATAGAACTGGCGCGTCCTAAGCGTCTGATGGTGGTTCAATTCCGCCCGGGAGCACACTTTTTCTTATGAAAAACGCCACATCAATTCATCACCACATAAAAAAAGCTAAACAAAAAGATTATATTCGTGTGCTTATTTTACGGACATTGGGTAATTTTCTTATTTTTTCCTCACTTTTTATGGTTGGAAAAACGTTTTATTTGCCGGTCCGACAGGAAATTCGTTATCTTATTGAACAAAAGACAGAAAAAAAATATATTGTGGCAACAACAAAAGAAGAAGCTGTTTTTACCCTTCAAAAAACTCCTTCAGGGAAAAAAGGTGGATTAGCTGAGATGTTGCGTGGAAAACCAATTGAAGCGCTTATTCCCGAAGATCCAAACTATAGTATTGTTATTCCCAAAATTGGAGCAAATGCACGGATAATTCCAAACGTTGATGCAGGTGATGAAAAAATATATTTAGATGCTTTAAATCATGGAGTTGGTCATGTTATGGGTACTGCTTTCCCTGGGGAAGGTGGGCATATATTTTTGTTTGCGCATTCAACTGATTATTTTTGGAATGTAGGAACTTATAACGCAGTATTTTATTTGTTAGGTAAGCTTGAAGCAGGAGATGAAATTAATGTCTTTTTTAAGGGTTTACGTTATAAGTATCATGTGATAGATCGAACCATTGTTGACCCGGCTCAAGTGGAATATCTCACCCGAAAAACCAACAGAGAATTTTTAACTCTTCAAACCTGCTGGCCTCCGGGAACTACTTTAAAAAGACTTCTTGTATTTGCTGTCCGCGTGACGGATTAAAAACTGTACTCCTTAAACTCATGTTCGAGCGGGTTGCCTTGACAGTAATATACTTTGACTTTTTTTGTATCAAAGATAAAGGCCGAATGGGTAAAGCATTTATTTTCTTTTCGTGTAGTACATATTGCAGTTTTTGTATTGGCATTTTTACGATCTTTAAGGATATTTATTAGATCTTTAATATTTGTTGCTTTTACAATAAGTTCTTCCGCGCGGGATTGATGATTGTGTGACCATTGTTCAAATCCCTTATGAGTATTAAATCCTAGATTCCGTTTTGGTAAATGAAGAAAATGGTTTGTTTTTACTGCGGGTTTTATGATTTTTTCAACATAGTATGTTTCAGGAACTCCTTCAATGCCAAAACACTCATTTTGATCTGCTACAAACATATTCCCACCTATTTTTGGATTAAAAGAACGAATTATTTTTACAGCTTCTTTTGCAGTCGAAGCGTCTAATATTAAACGGACGTATGGTCTTCGAATATAAGAAATCTGATTTTCTGCGATATGGACATAGGTTGCAACAAAGGCAACTCCTTTTTTATTTATTCCGCCGTAATATCCATCCTGATGTATATCGGGATTCTGTATGATAAGTTTCGTATATTTGTCATTAGACGTATCAAATAGTTTTATTTCATCATTCCATCTCATCCATAAAACAGGATCACGAGTTTTGATAAGGAACCATGAGTCGTTCAGATGTTTTACTGCTGTCGTACACATGAAAGTATTATATATAAGCAAAATGGCATAGTCAAACTTGACGGACAGTGACGACGGTGGTAGAATATAATCAATTAATAGGTTAAAGAATTAACGAATTAACGAATTCGTTAACCCGTTAACTTGTTCATCTGTTAAATTATTATAAATCTATGAGTACTTATAGCACCCTCTCTTCTTTTGGTCTTACTAAAAATGAGATTATTGTGTATTTAGAAGCAATCAAACATAAAGAGATTTCACCCTTTAAAATTGCCAGATTAACAGGAATACCTCGCACGACTGTATACGATGTAATGATGAGTTTAGCTTTGAAAAAGCTTATTACCATTAAATCCAGTCAAGGGTTAGAAAAGCAGCAAACATGGATTGTTCCGCAAAATCCTTCAGTTCTTCGCGAAATTATTATTAATCGAAGAAAAGAATTGACGCAGCTTGAAGTTGATATTGTTGGCCTCTTATCAGATTTAAAAGATGATTTTCTATCTCACAAACCCAATGCAGATTGGCAGTTTTTTCCCGGTAAAATGGGAATAAGCAAAGTGTATTCAATACTGAAAGAACTGCCAAATAATGTCGATATTTATTATTTCGATCATATGATGCCAATGGATACTTTGGGTAAAAATTATATCAATACAGAAGTGTCTCAAACCCTCAAAATAAGGAAGGGAACAAAACGGGTAAAAACAATAACACCACTTAATGAATGGACTCGTCACGTTCTCACATATCAATATGGACGGAACAAAGACTACATTCATTATCATGAATATCGGTATATTGATGAGGAGTTATTTCAATTGGAGCATGATATGTACGTATTCTTAGACAAAGTAATTATGGTTGTTGCAAAAGACGATGAAATCTGGGCATCTCTATTAACATCTAAACTGGTGTCAACTTCCTTTAAGTCAATATTTAAGGTATTGTGGAATATTGCCACCCCCGTAACCGATTCTTTTGTAAAAGAGTTGGGGGAGAATGAGTTTTTAAGAGAGGAAAGAAAAAAGAGGAGCTCAAAATAACATCTGCATATACTTGTATTCTTATGATCTTTCTGGTAGACTATAGGTCTAAATTAATATATATATGAGTTGGGAAAGGTATTATCAAAATAAAGATATAATTCCATTTGGATCATCTGGATATGATATGGCTCTTCGATACTTACAGAAACAAAATTCTCAGATGTTACCCGCGAATGATCCAAAAAGATTTTTACTTGCTGGTGCACATCCAGAAAATGGCACAAGGGAAGCATTTATACGATTTTGTCAACAAATTCACAATCATTCATCTGACGTACATATAATAGCTGATATGAATAAGCGACCTCTAACTCAATTAGAACAAATTAAATGTTGCGAGGGTGGGGTTCGTTGTAAACTTGAAGAACTCCCTTTTGCACCAAATAGTTTTGACTTTATATTTGCTGACTATACAACTGATTATTTTAGTGGTCAACAACTTGCGCAGTTTGCTTTACGTTCATCAGAAGTATTAACCAATAATGGTTTATTGATGTGTTATATTGAAGCTCCATTATTACCCTTTCTCGATAACGTGCGAAAATTAATTTCTTATGGAGCGGTTGCTCATGAGAGAAGTTTAGGTTCCTTTTTACGATTGGTTCGTCCTTATTTAAAGACAACTTTAATAAGTGAAGTATCAAATGGTGGTTTTTGTAAAGTTTCTTTGGTTGTATTGTCGCCTTATAATAGTATTTATAGTGAAAATACTGGTTTTTATGCAGTTAAACACCTCGTTTAAGAGTGTGGCACTGGTCGGCTAAGTCCGACTTTCT
>PFLI01000053.1 GCA_002785065.1 Candidatus Roizmanbacteria bacterium CG_4_10_14_0_8_um_filter_33_9 | reverse complement strand
GGATCTAGGTGAGCAGAAGCGAATTGTAAAGATTTTAGATAAAATTTTTCAAAATATTACAAAAGTAAGAAGTGCTACAGAGCAAAAACTTGTTGATCTAGACGAGCTTAAAAAAGCTGTTTTGAAAAAGGCATTTACACAATCTTTATGAACGAAGCAGAAACACGAGCTGAATATATTGATCCAAAGCTAAAGGCTTGCGGATGGGGAGAAATAGAAGGATCAAAAATATTACGGGAGTACCGTATCACGGAAGGACGAATCCTTGTTGGTGGAACGAGATCTAAACCGGAAATTGCTGATTATATCCTCGTATACAAGAATCAAAAACTGGCAGTGATTGAGGCAAAGCAGGATGAACTTCCGGCGTCAGAGGGTGTTGCACAAGCAAAAGCATACGCCCAGAAGATGCAGATTGAGTACACGTATTCAACGAATGGAAAGAAAATTTATCAAATTTCCATGAAATCCGGCAAGGAAGAATATGTGGACGCTTTTCCTTCCCCGGATGAATTGTGGAAAAGGATATATTCAGATCAGAACGAGTGGAAAGAAAAATTTGCTTCTGTTCCACTTGAAGGAGAGTTAGGGAAACGATATTACCAGGAATCAGCCATAAATAATGCCATGAATGCGATTGCTGAAGATAAAAAGCGGATACTACTCACTTTAGCAACAGGTACCGGCAAAACTGCGATAGCATTTCAGATATCCTGGAAGTTATATCAAACGCGCTGGACTTTGCAGCACGATGGAAATCGGCGTCCAAGAATTTTATTTCTTGCGGATAGAAACATTCTTGCGGATCAAGCATTTAATACCTTTGGTGCATTTCCGGAAGATGCACTAGTTCGGATTAATCCATTAGACATTCATAGGAAAGGTGCAGTACCGATGAATGGGAGTGTCTTTTTCACCATATTTCAGACCTTTATGAGTGGAAAGCAAGGAACACCGTATTTCGGTGATTACCCTTCGGATTTTTTTGATTTCATTGTCATTGATGAATGTCATCGGGGAGGAGCAAATGATGAGGGTAATTGGCGTGGAATTTTAGAGTACTTTTCTCCAGCAGTTCAGCTTGGTCTAACCGCAACACCCAAAAGGAAAGATAATGTTGATACATATAGATATTTCGGTGAGCCTTTGTATGTTTATTCACTTAAAGAAGGTGTGAATGATGGGTTTCTTACCCCTTTTAAGGTGAAACGAATACATACAACCCTTGATGAGTATGTGTATGTCTCTGACGATCAGGTAATTGAAGGAGAAATTGAAGTAGGTAAGGTGTATAAAGAGCCTGACTTTAATAAAATTATTGTAATAAAAGAGCGTGAGGCAAAGCGAGTTCAATTGCTGCTGGATAATATTAATCAAAATGAAAAAACAATTGTCTTTTGTGCGACACAGGATCACGCATTAGCAGTAAGAGATCTGATTAATCAATACAAGAAAAACAAAGACCCTTTTTACTGCCAAAGAGTAACAGCAAACGATGGAGCACGTGGTGAACAGTATTTACGTGATTTTCAGGATAATGAAAAGACCATTCCTACAATATTAACCACGTCACAAAAGCTTTCTACAGGAGTGGATGCACGGAATATTCGAAATATCGTGCTTATGCGACCGATCAATTCAATGATTGAGTTTAAACAGATTATCGGGCGTGGTACCAGATTATTTGATGGTAAGGAATATTTTACCATTCTTGATTTTGTAGATGCATATAAGCTTTTCCTAGATCCCGAATGGGATGGTGAACCGGTAGAGGAATTTTGCTCAAAGTGTGGTCAAAACCCCTGTATTTGTGAAAAAATAGTAAAAGTATGTCCTTTTTGTGGGCAAAGACCATGTGTTTGTGAGAAACCACCAAAAGAGCCTTGTCCGATATGTGGTAAATCACCATGTGTGTGTGGTAGAAAGAAAAAGATAAAAATAAAATTACGCGATGGTAAAGAGCGAGAGATTCAACATATGATTTCCACTTCATTTTGGGGTGCTGATGGGAAACCGATGTCATCAGAAGAGTTTATTCAAAGTCTTTATGGAGTATTACCGGATCTGTTTAAAAATGAAGATGAACTTCGAAGTATATGGTCAAATCCTACTACTAGAAAACGATTCCTAGAACGGCTTTATGATTTGGGTATAGACTTGGAACAGATTGAGAATATTTCCCGGATCGTCAATGCAAAACAGTGTGATTTTTATGATGTACTTTTATTCCTTGCGTATAATAATCCTCTTATTACACGAAAAGAGCGAGTTGAAGGAAACAAAGATCACATTTTTGAACATCTTTCCGATAAAGAAGAAGATTTTCTGAATTTCGTATTGAAAAAGTACGAAGAAACAGGATACGAAGAACTAGATGAGGAGAAACTACCTATACTTTTGAATTTGAAATATCATGCTATTGCTGATGCGGAAGATGCTCTAGGAAGTGTGGAAAAGATTCGTGAGACATTTTTTTCTTTCCAAAAAAAATTATATGAATAAACTCTCAAAAAAATATAAACATAAACAATGAATCTTATAGGAAAAAATCTAATATAAGAGCTATTTGGGAAAGGGTTCATTTAATTATAATCGTAACCGAAGCATTTTTTATCAAGAGTAATTGATTTATGATATGACAGATAATTTTCCTCATGTAATATATTTCGATACAAACGCACTGCGAGAACTTACCTTTGGAATTTCAAATGTTGAATATCTCAAATTAAAAGAATTTTGTAAATCTAATAGTATTGGTCTAGCAGTTCCAGAGGTGGTGGTTTATGAGTGGTATTATATGCAACGAAGAGAAGTTTTGTCAGAAATTGATAGGATAAAACAGGCTATTAAGAAAACAAATTTACTTTTAAACATTACTCAACCAGAATATAAAGTTCCTAAAAAACTGTTTCCTTCATTAGCGTCTAAAGTTAACCAGTATATCAGAGAAGCTGAGATGAGAGGGGTTAAAACGACACGAAAAATTTCAATAAGAAAACTAATTATATTAGCCGCTAAGAAAACCAAACCGTTTGAAGAGAAGGGTGAAAAAGGATTTAGGGATATGATTATGCTTTTAAGTATAGTCGAGGATATGAAAAAGCATAATTTTCGAGATGGAATACTTATAACAAACGATAATATATTCCAACATGAAGAAATAAGACAACACCTACAGGGAAAAAACGTTAAAGTGATGAACAACTTTTCTCAGTGCTTTGATTATTTGGATAAATTAAAGCATAAAAAGGCTGTTGATTATTTTTCTGCTCAAAGTAAAAGGATATTAGAATACCTTCAAACACAAAAGAATACAATTTTTAAGTATGTAGTCGAAAATGCACAAGTAAGCGCAGATTTTTTACGAGGAGATTTTATTCTATTCAAAGAAGAAGAGAAAATATTTGGTAATATAGATAAAGTAATTGAAGCTACACCAAAGAATATTAGTGCTGCTTTCCCAAGTTTAACTCGGAAATCTGAACCTTTACCAGCTAATATGGAAAACATTACTTTTACTGTAAATGTTGATTTTAGGTTGCAAGTAAGTCCATATAACTTCTTTAATAAACCAAAGTTTCCAATATCCACACCCGCTGAATACGAAAAGATAAAATCCACCTATCCATCACTATATCTTCAAACAGTCGAAAAAATAGTAAACAGACCAATTAATGTTGAGGCTATTATTGACGAAAAAGACGGAAAATATACCAACCTTATTCTTAAAAGGGTAATAACTTACTAAAATTTAGTGAGAACGGTTTTCTGGAAGGTAAGGGATTGATAAATGCTTAGTCAATCCCAAATGGGAAATTTACATATTTACTGGGATCGGACAATATATATGGGATTGAAAATGCCTTATAAAAGGACTGTTAGACAATTAAGAGATGGTTCGTACAGTAATAGTGGAAATTCCGGATATATTAAACACTCGAATTATGCTAACTCACCCGAAAAATATATTCGATCTTTTTTATTAATACAAAATGATATCCAGAAAATTTTTGAATATGTTGAGCCAGTAGATAAAAACAAAAGATCTTATTCATACAGAATTCATGAGTTGTTTATTCGTGTATGTATTGAAGTAGAAACAAATTGTAAAGCTATTTTACGTGAGAATGGTTATACCAGAAAGAAAGAAAAGTATTGAAACATGTCTGACTACTGTTTATTAGAAAAGACACATATGTTATCTGCGTATGAAGTTGTATTACCTAGGTGGGATGGAAAATATGGTAAGTTTAAACCATTCAGTAAATGGACTGAAAATAAAGGACTAAAATGGTATCAATACTATAACGGTGTGATGCATGATATTCACACAAATTTTAGACATGCTAATATAAAAAACTTAGTTGAAGCTACTTGTGGATTAGTTGTACTGTTATCTGCTCAATTTCTGAATGAGGATTTTTCTCCAGATTTAGGATGTTTAGCGTTAGAGGGCTCAGGAGACGGGATGGAACCATCGGTAGGAAGTTACTTTAGAGTGAAATACCCAATCTTTGATAATGACAGTCGATATGATTTTATATGGCAAGACATTAAGGACCAACAAAACATAATTCAATGTCATGACTATAATTCTATGATTAAAGATAGTTATAAATAATATTGAATATATAGATAATAAAAAAATCGAAAATTCTCAAAAATAGAATGGCTGAGTTAATAAAAAAGAAATGCGAGGGAGAGTATTATTAATCTCTGGAGTTGAATTGGTTGCTATAACTTGCTGCTTAACACTTTATTTTTCTTTTATTCATTTTAAAAGCCTGATATCTGTAGTTTTAGTGAAAAATAAGTCCTCCTGATCTTGCTTCAAGACTTTCCCGCCTGCAACGCTATGCGTAACATTGCGGGCAGGTCAGTACTATTTCCTTCGATTATTCTCAGGATAAACTCCCACGTCTTGAAGAGCGATGTTAGGAGGACATAAGAAACAGTAATCCTGCTTTTTTTGCGGGAACTGTTTCTAATGTACCCCCAGTCGGATTCCCTCCTACGCCAAGGCTTCGGCGGGTGAAACATCCGATGAGTAATTATCCTTCTCTAAAGCTACGGCACTTGATTTAAGAAGCCTTTTTTTCATAAATGCTCTTCCTGACCCGGTTTTCAAATATTTCTCCATATTTAACGCCATATCTCTATAAGGAAAACCACAATACCATTTCAAAACATAATGTAGATCTGATTTTGTAGATTTTACATTACCTAATTGGTGAGTTTTTAATCGGCTTCTTAAATCAGGGGTATAACCGATATAGTATCGCTGAGTTGTAGAATTCCAGAGAATATAAATGTAGTACATTTTCATTTTCTGGCTTGCTAGCCGTAGCTTCAGCGAAGGCTAGTACCCCCAGTCGGATTCGAACCGGCGATCTACACGTTGAGAACGTGTCGTCCTAGGCCGCTAGACGATGGGGGCTAAAGTA
>PFLI01000182.1 GCA_002785065.1 Candidatus Roizmanbacteria bacterium CG_4_10_14_0_8_um_filter_33_9 | reverse complement strand
ACAAACAAGTATTTATCCAGAAGATAATGCTATCGGTCTTGGTGGCATCGTTAATATTTCACTAACTTTGATGAAGAACCGTACTGTTTGAAATTCTTTTTATCTCTCCGAGAATTAAGCTAATTTTTTCAATCGATGGTATTATTTTATTATCTTTTTTACTATTGAGAGTAGTTTTATCTTGATTTTTAATAATTTTTTTAAGATTATCTTCAAGATGTTCAGAAAAATTAATTATGTCTTGTAAAGATTTTCTACCCTTTTTAGTTCCAAGAAAATATATAATAACACTCGCGCCTGCTATTCCAAAAGAAAATCCAAGCCAAAACGTTTGCGCTTTTTCGTTACTTTGTTTTATCATTATTTTTGGAAGAAAAGACTTCAAAAACTTTTAGAATAGTTTTAAATCCATTTACAAATCCAGTAACCTCATGAAAACCGTGTTCGACATTTGTCCCAATTTCCTCGAATCCCGCAATAATTTTGTTGGCGTTTTTTAAAGCAATTCGCATTTCTTTAAGTAAGAAGATTAGTTGAATACCAACAATAACTGAAAAAACTGTTGTTGTACCAAGAGTTATAATAAGAAGAAGTTGAGTTGTATCCATAATAATAACTAAATATTTATATAATGTATCCTAAATATCATTATTTTTCACTTTATCTGCAACTAAATTATTTGCATGTAATAGTTCATCATGAGATGTGCCTGCGTCAATCCACCAATTAAGAACTTTACACTCAAGCGTGCCCTCTTTGAGATACATATTATTAAGATCAGTTACTTCTAATTCACCTCGAAATGATGGTTTTAATTTTCTAATGAAATCAAAAACACGTTTGTCATATAAATATATACCAGTTTGTGCAATATTAGATTTTGGGTTTTGAGGTTTTTCTTCAATTGAAATAACTTTTCCGAACTTATCAGTTTCAATAATACCATATTGTTGAAAGTCGGATGTTATTTTTACACCATAAATAATAGCTCCTTTTTCCTTTTTTTCAAGCGCGTTTACCGATGTTTTAAGATCAGTGTTAAAAATATTATCGCCTAGAATTACCATAAGTTTTTCTCCTTTTGCAAATTCTTCAGCAAGTAATATTGCATTAGCAATGCCACCTTTGGGATTTTTTTGTACTGCATAGTAAAATCGAATACCAAAGTCTGAACCATCCTTTAATAAATTTGCAAAATGTCCCGCATGATTAGATGAACTTGAAATAAGCACCTCCTTTATTCCAGCTTTAACCATTGATTCAATTGGATAATAAATCATTGGTTTGTTATAAACAGGAAGAAGATGTTTGTTTGTTACCCATGTTAAGGGTCTAAGTCTTGTTGCAAGGCCTCCTGCAAGAATAAGTCCTTTCATATCTAAATATTTAGTAATTTAATAGTATTTGTAATAAAAACAAGATAGTAAAACCAATCAAGATGTATTCTACAACATTTTTAATATGGAGTGTTCGAGTTTTTGCATGATGAAAAATACCCCATATAATATATGAAAATACAAAAATAAGCACGGTAATAAACGTATAAAATCGATCGCCTTGAAATAACTTTAAAAAAATAATGAAAAAAATACCCGTAGTGAAAAGGAGTAGATAATCATACGTATGTTTTTTAAGCTCTTTTAGTGAATGATGAAAAAAATGATTCATAATTATAATATCGCTCCTACTTTTAATATAAATACTATCGCGATAAGAATAAATCCGATAAAAACTAAATGTGCAATATTTTTGCCGCTTATCCGAATTATATGAAGCTTACTTGCGATTACAAAATCTATCATAAGTACTAGGGCAAAAAAAATGAGGAAAAAATATGTTGCCTCGATTGAAAAAGAAAAAATATTAATCACCGATCGTTTTTCACTATTTCCAAGTATATTTTGCATATCGTTTCCAGAAAGGGTTATTGAATCATTTTTATTTTGAGTTAATGGGTTTATTTTTTGATTTAGTGATTGATTTAAACCAGTTGCAGGCGTTCCAAACATTTGCACTATTAAAGTAGTTTCTTCTCCGTTTAATACGCCATTGACAACGGCAAATCCGATATTTGCATACTCTTTTCTGAGAAGATTTTCACGATGAGTAGGTGATTTCATCCATGCATCAACTACTCCCTGAGAAAATAAAAAATTTTTTGCTAAATTTTCCCCAGCATATTCGTATTGATATCCAGTACCAAGGATAAAATCCCACGGAGTTTCCCCATTTGGGCCGAAATGTGACCAGTAGTTTTTATTAAACATATCTTTTGCTTTTTTTTCTGCTGCTTCTGTAAGATTGTTATTTAAAATAAGTGGATTTAGATTTGCTTTTGTTCTTTCATTATTTGTTAGTTCTAATAATTTATTTGAAGTGATATCAGTAGCAAAACCTAAAACATTAGGGTAGTTCGAACGAATGTTTTTTACGGTAATCATAAGAAGAAGTGCAAAAATCAGATAGTAGGCTAAAAAGTCAGTATGAAGGGCTTTCGATTTATAATTATTACGATAACTTGGGACGAATAAATGATGAAGGAATCGTTGAAATTTATTCATAATAATTTTTTAAACAATGGTAGTTTATATCTAATAATACAATAAATTATGAAAATTCCAATGATATCAATTGCGATATCTCTTATTTGTGGCTGTCGTGTTGGAGTAAATAGTTGGTGAAATTCATCGGATACAGCAAAAATGACACTTAGTATAAAAGAAGAAAGAAAAATAAATTTTAAATTAGGTTTATTTCTATTTGAACAATAAAACGCTCTGAAAAAAAGAAAGTATAGTAAAGCATATTCAACTACATGAAGACTTTTAAAGATAATAAAATCGCTTGTTGCACTATGAGTAACTAAAATATGTGATTGGGAAGACATATAAAAAATGCATCCCATCCATAATAAAGGGGGCAGCCAATAAATTATATAGTCAATTAACGACAGTTTAGAACGCATTCTTCATTTTAATTAACATAGAAAAAATAGTCAAAAGCGAATAGGAGAATGAAATATAAAAGGGTGTTTGATAAAAAGGGGCAGGAGTTGATTGAGATGGACTTTTTTGGGTATTTTCTCCAAGAATTTCGTTTTGAGGTGACTTGACATTGCTTCCAATTAGAAAGGAAGATGTAGGTTGGATAACTTTTTGAGTAACTGCGTTTTGCTTTTTAGATTGAATAGTAGGATTATTTATCGGGATAACATTTACTTTTGAGGCAGGTTGAAGAGTTGACTCTATACAAGAATTGTTGGCTACGTTTTTACTTGGTTCTTGAATGCAATACGTATCAGAATCAAAAGATGTTCTTCCATATGTTTTTCCTTGTATAGCCTTAATATATTCAAATGAATCCTTTTCATTCTTATTTAAATCAAGTAACCGAACACTATCTCCATTGTTATTAAATATAGATGAGGTAAGTTCAAATGTTCTGTATTGTTTGCCGGGTATTTCAAGTGAGAATACTTTTGGAGATGAACCTTCATTTTCAAGATCGTCAACGTACCAATCATGTAATGAAACAGGAAAATCATTATCGTTATAAAGTTCAATCCACTCAGGATTATTTTTTTCAGGGTAAACCATTACTTCTGAGATATATATTGAATCGTATGTATTTGGATAAGAAGTTGTAGATGTAGTCGGTGTCGGAGTTGGAATATTTGTTAGGGTGATGGTCGGGGTTGGGATAGTTGTCGGAGAAGGTGTTGGTATGGGGGTAGATGTAGGCAAAATAATGCAATTTTCACGAGTACTGTTCCACAAACCAAATGAAGCTTCAGCAGTTGCCCAATTATCACTTCCATCAGGTATTCTTGCATAAGTTAAACTATTCCCCGGACTTGATTTATATGAGTACGAATCGATAAGGTGAGCGCTATTTGAAGTCGGTTGTGCAGTTGTGTCGAAAAGTCGGGCAGTATCAGGGGAGGATTTATTAAGATTCAAATCATAGGAAAATATCATACAAGAAAGCGGGTATATATATGTATTATTAGGTATAGTGTAATATGTTGTTCCTCCGGAGTCGTCCAGATACCAATGTGAAATATCTGCACTTTCTGATGAGGTATTTATAAGTTCAATTGTTTGAGGGTTTTGTTCAATGCCAATTTCATTGATACGAATTTGAGCGTTAATAAAAAACAAAATAGGAATGCAGAATATGAAGGCCAATAAGAAAACTAATAAGCGTAGAATTCTCACAAATTCAACATATTAAAAACAAATAGAGGAGTCAATGGATTATATGCTACAAAACAGTAAATATTAAACACTGGAACGGCCTCTTTTATTCATAATATAGTGAGTGATTGGTAGTGTAAACTGCATTGTGTAAATCTACGGTAAAATTTTAGTATCAAGTTAAAAATTTATATATTTTTATGGATAAAAATATTAATCGGGATGAAAGGATTAGGAGAATGTTTAAGTTGATGATGGAGTCGCTCATGGAGGGAGAAAGAACGGCATTTTTAGGATACGATAAATATGATAATTCAAGAAAAGAAACCACAAACTCCAGAAATGGATATTATGAACGTGATCTTTTAACCGGTCTTGGTAATTTGGCCGGATTATCTGTTCCTCGCGATCGGCTTGGTGAATTTGCTTCAGATTTTATTGACGCCTATGAACACTCCACTCGTCCTATGGACAAATTAATTATGCAACTTTATGCCAAAGGTATGTCAACAAGAGATATTAATGATGTAATCAAACAAATTTATGGAAAAGATTTATCACCCCAGGCAGTTACTGAAATTACTAAAGAAATTGAGGAGGAAAGATTGATTTGGGAAACAAGAACACTCAAAAAACGATATAGCATCATATTTATTGACGCTTTGTTTGTCAAAATTAGACGAGATAAGGTGTCGTCTGACGCCGTTTACATAGTTGCCGGGATTGATGAAGAAGGACATCGTGATATATTAGGCCAATACGTAGCCGGTGAGGAATCAGCCACATTTTGGAAACAAACATTGGCCGATATTAAATCTCGAGGAGTAAAAGAGGTGTTACTTTTTGTCTTTGACGGATTAACAGGCCTTGAGGAGGTAGTCAAAGAAGTCTACCCTAAAAGTCAAAATCAATTATGTGTTGTTCATCAGATAAGAAACACTCTCTCCTATGTCCGCGCTTCCCATAAAGAGGCAGTAGCTGGAGATTTGAAATCAGTTTATAGATCAAAAACACTTGAGGAGGCAAAGGCAAATTTATTGAAAATAAAATCAAAATGGCAGTCACTTTACCCACGGCTTTTTAATCGCTGGATTGACAAAATTGAGACATTAATGAGATTTCTTGAATTTCCAGAATATTTAAGACCTCATATTTACTCAACCAACTGGCTTGAGAGATTAAATAAAGAATTTAGAAAAGTAATTAAAACTAAAAATTCATTTCCAACAGAAGATTCCGTTCGAAATGTTATTTACTTTAAAATAAAAGACATCTCCCGTCGTTGGGACTCTCAGCGACTTAATGGCTTTGTTTCCTACCATGCTGATTTACAGTTTCTATGGGAGAAATATTATCAGTCAGGAAAGGAGGTGTTTACACAATCGACTTGACATTACCAGGTGATGATTGTTTATGAAGAGTTTATTTAAATACTTCAGCCCAACAAATAGTTGAATAATGAGAGCTAAAATTAATATCAGGCCCCCATAAAGGGTCGTGCATCTTATATTCATTCCCTTCCTTTTTTGTGAGAACGACAAAATGATCAGAATATGAACCACAACCACCATAGTTAATTCCTGCAATAACATAATGGCCATTATTTAATTCTTCATCGACTTGTGAAGTGGAAATTCGATAACTATTTAAACCATTTTGCCAAGGATTAAGACCCCATCGATATTTCATATTTGCAGTACTTAACTCAAAATAATTGGCGTTTGATGCAATTGTCGAAGGATTTGTATCAACACCATTTTTTTTTAATATCATAGCTACGGAAGTGAGCAAACAACCAACATTCAAGATGTTTTCAGAAGAATAACCAATTGTTTGATAAGCCCAACGCGCATCTCTTTGGGAGAAATAAGCACCGTCACTTCCTATTCCTAAACCATTAGCGCTAATAACATTACCTGCCCCTGATGTTTGGACAAACGATGAAAAAGCTGATAGTTGAGCACGAGCTTGAGCGAGTAGCGTTTGATAAACAGTCTCGTCATTTCTCGTATCTGATAGTATTTTCTGTTTTTGATTTTGTTGATTTGTTAGTTCTGTCTTTTGACGTGCAAGAGTCGCTATTAATGCATCCAATTGTTTCTTTTTTGTTTCGCGCAGTTGTTTTTGTTCTTCATAATTGCTTTTTGCATCTTGGACTTGAATTAACATTCTTTGATTTGTATTTTGAGCAGTTTTTTGATATTTAATAGTATTTATCAGCTCTCCTGCGTTATCTGAATCAAGAAAAATACTGAGTAAAGATATAGATCGTTTTTTGTAGCCGATTGCAATTTGTTTTATGAGGAGTTTAGATATTTTTGTAAGAGAACCGTCAAGCGATTCAATGCGTGATGAGAGAGTATTGATTTCTTTTTCGGTCTCGGTAATTTGATGTTCGGAGTCCTGAATTTTTAATCCGGTAAGGTATATCTGAGTATCCATGGTTTGAATTTGTGAAGCGAGAGTATTTTTTTGTCTTCCAATTTCTTCAAGTTTTTTTTCATACTCACTGATTTTATTTTTTATTTCTGTATCGGATTTTGAAGTAGAATCCTGAGCTAATGTGTATTGAAAAGAAAACAATAGACAAATCAATATAGTGACAAAAATAAAATAATACCGTTTCATACCCTCATTATAACGAATGAGTAAATTTGAATCACTGGATATATTTTCTTAAGGCAATAGATGTTGAAAAGAGAGATATTATTATACCAAATAAAAGAGTTATCGCATAAAGTATCAATGCAAATTCTAATCCAAGAGGCCATACGGTGATTTTTAATGATGCAATTTCAATCTGCAAATTATTTATTCCCGTTAAATAGGACTCAGTAAATTGTCTGGTTAGGAAAAAGAGACTAATAAAGACCGCATAAACAATTGTGGCGGATGCAAATCCAAACAGAAGAGCCTCTTTTAGATATGGTTTTCTCACATAACCACGGCTTGCTCCAAGAAGCTGAAGTAGTTCTATTTCATCTTTTTTTAATGCAATTTTAAAGTGAGTTATTGTAATAAGAATAAAAATGGTGGAAATCAGTAAATAAGTAAAAAATCCGAGAGATACTTTTCGAAGAATTGATGTAAGAGCCAATAGTTTATCAATAATTAATTTTTGAAAATTAACTTCATCTACCCCGGGTTGTTTATTTAAAAAATCCGCAATTTGAGGGAGGAATGATGGTTTTGTTGCAAAAATCTCGAGAGACGCGGGAAGTATGTCTGGTGTAATCATTTCAAGAAGAAGGGGATTGTCTTTATTAAGATCCTTGTAAATTTTAAACGCATCATCTTTCGAGATATATTTAGCAGAAAGAATTTTACCTGAAGAAATAAGATTGTCTTTAATTTTTAAAATATCACTTTCAGAAGTTTGTGTTTGAAAATATACAGTAACTTGTGGTCGGGATTCTACATAGCCCAACAATCCGTACAAAAAACTAAGTAAAAAGAAAATACTCAGTGAAAGAAATAGAGTAAGAACCAAAGAAAGAAATGTTGCTAAAGATTGATATGGTGCCCTTCGTATTGTAGTGAAAATACTATTCATATTTCATATCCTCCTTTTCTGACATCTTTAATTAATCGACCATCTTTTAAAATGAGAACGCGTTTTTTTAAACTGTTTACAATATCGGTATTATGAGTTGCAATAACAAATGTTTTTTTTCCTTCAAGTTTTTTGAATATCTTTATAATATCCCATGTTGTTTTTGGATCCAGATTTCCTGTTGGTTCATCAGCAAGAATAATATGCCTATCTCCACAAACTGCCCTTGCTATTGCAACACGTTGAAGTTCACCAGCTGAAAGTTGAATTGGAAAAACGAATGCTTTTTCTTTAAGACCCACTAAATGAAGTACATCTTGGACTTTTTCCTCAATTAATTTTTTTGATGCACCGATTATTTCCATTCCTATTGCAATATTTTCAAAAATATTTTTTTCTGGTAAGATTTTAAAATCTTGAAAAACAACTCCAATACTTCTTCGTAATTTTTCAGTTTCTTTGAATTTTTTTGTTGAAAGATCAAAGGTATCAACCATTACCGAACCAGAGGAAGGGATAAGATTACGCATGATAAGCTTTAGAATTGATGTTTTCCCGGCGCCTGAAGGTCCAACTAAAAAAACAAATTCATTTTCTTCTATTTCAAAAGATATTTCGTTTAGAGCAGTATTTCCTAAGGGAAATATTTTTGTGACATTTTCAAATGTGATCATGCTATTTTATAATTTCTACAAGACCAACATCCATAAGCCAACCAGCTTTTTGGGCATTGAATGTTTCACCTTGTACCCGTACTTTTTTGTTAAGATATAAAGATAGATCAACTGTAGATGAAGTCAAATAAACATTTTGAGATTTTCCCCCTGGTCTTTCAAGATGAAAATTACCTTCCCCATCAATTCCTCCTTCGCGTAGGACTCCTTCAGAGGTGTCTTTAAATGTTTTTTTATCAGAAATTCCCGCTGAAGTATCGGTTTGAATACTTTTACCAGCGTTTTTATTTAAAGATGTATTTGGTTTATTAAGAAATTTTGAAGCACCATATCCAATTGTTACTCCAAATATAGCAACGAGTAAGATTAATAAAAAAAAAGAAGTTAATGGAACAGTTGTGGGTTGTTTTGTATTATCCATTTGATGGATAGGTGATATTGTATTGATCATATGATTTAAAGAATAACAGTTTTATCTTAAAAAAACAAGAGTTTAAGATATATTTTTTTTCAAAAAAGCCTCAATAAATTCATCTAAATCGCCATCAAGAACTTTCTCAACTACGTGTTCTTCATGGTTTGTCCGGAGGTCTTTAATTAGCTTATAGGGATGAAGAACATATGATCTGATTTGTCTTCCCCAAGAAGCCATTTTGTCAGTTTTAAAACCTTCAGTTGCTTTATCTTTTTTTTCCTCTTCAATTTGCCATAGTTTTGCGCGCAGAATTTTAAGAGCACTTTCTCTATTTTTGCCTTGAGCCCGTTCAGTTTGACATGTGACAATAATATTAGTTGGTTTATGGGTAAGCCGAACTGCAGTTGATACTTTATTGACATTTTGTCCTCCTTTTCCGCCAGATCGATAAAACTGCCATTCAAGATCATCCTCTTTAATTTCAACTGTTTTATCTTCAACCATAGGGAGAACTTCAACTAAGGAAAATGATGTTTGTCTCAACTTGTCGGCATTAAAAGGTGATTGACGAACTAAACGATGTACTCCAGCTTCGGCCTTAAGATATCCGTATGCAAAATTTCCACTTACATTAGCCGTAATACTTTTTATTCCGGCCTC
>PFLI01000114.1 GCA_002785065.1 Candidatus Roizmanbacteria bacterium CG_4_10_14_0_8_um_filter_33_9 | reverse complement strand
AAAATACTTGGCATGAATGTGAAAGTTGTTGAGGCTAAAAAAGACTTTTTGACTGCTCTCAGAGGAGTTGTTGATCCAGAACAAAAAAGAAAAACAATAGGAAAACTATATATACGGTTATTTGAAAAAGAACTTTTGAAGAATCCCAAAGCGTGTTTTCTTATGCAAGGGACAACCTATGCTGATTTTATTCATTCAAAAGGAACAAAAAATGCAGCGTATATTAAAAGTCATCATAATGTGGGGGGATTGCCAAAGGAAATGAAACTAGAACTCTTGGAACCTTTAAAATATTATTACACTGATCAGGTTAGGCAGATAGGGCTTCATATAGGGCTTCCTAAAGTGGTTGTGTTTCAACAACCGTTTCCTGGTCCTGGTCATGCGGTAAGGATTTTGGGAGAAGTGACAGCTGAAAAACTAGCAAAACAAGTTCAGGCCGATGCGATCCTTATCGATGAGATGAAAAAAAGTAAATGGTATGATAAAGTTTTTCAATGCTGGACAATCCTCACTAATTCAAAAAGCACTGCAGTAAAGGGAGATGCGCGGTTTTTTGGAGATGTTATTGCTGTCCGTATTGTAAATTCAAAAGACCGCATGTCTGCAAATTGGGTAGATCTTCCCTATGAGGTTTTACAACGGATTTCAACGCGTATTGTAAACGAAGTACCCGGAGTTTCGCGCGTTGTCTATGATATTACCACCAAACCTCCTGCAACAATGGAGTGGGAGTAAGTTATGAACTGTAATAATATAGTTTTGATACAATAGAACTACAATTCGGGGCGTAGTTCAGATGGCTAGAACGTTGGGCTGGGGGTCCAAAGGTCGGCAGTTCAAGTCTGCCCGCCCCGACATTAGACTCTCTTGACAATCTTCGCAAAAAGATTTACCATGTACTTGATTATTAATTAATACATCATATGAAGCACCAAAAAGGATTTGCTCCAATTGTTATTATCGCAATTATTGCTGTCGTTGCTCTGGCCAGCGGAACTGGTTATATGTTAACTCAAAAAAAATCAAATAATGGGGGATCAGCTAATAGGGGGGGCGGTTTGGCTCTTAATCCAAACTGTAAATTAAATGATCCGGATCTTTGTAGATATATGAATCAAGCAGCGTCTGCAGACTTTATAAAGGCGGGTTTTTCCGGCAAATCAACTTCTATTGATTCAAAAGGTCAGAAGTCAGAAAGTATGTGGGAAATGGCAGGAGAAGAGAAGTTTCATTTTGTTACCGTCAAAAACGGAAAAGAGGAGTCGAATATAATAACGATTGATGGAGTAACATATGTGAAAGATTATACTGACAATAAATGGTTGAAATATCCCGCAGTGCAAACTAGTAAGGAAAAATCAATGTCATCATTTGACGAAATTAGAAAAAGAATGAAAGTGGACATGAAAGAAATTGAAGATAAAACAAAATATATAAAAGTAGGTACAGAGCCATGTGAAAATTTAACCTGCATTAAATATAAGGTTACTACTGAGTTTGCAGGAGAAACAATGGAGCAGTATATGTATATAGATACAAAAGAATATCTGCTTCGTAAAACGAAGGTTGATGACAAAACAGGGGGATTAACAGAAACACTTTTATCTTATAAACCTGTAACCATCATTATTCCTTCACCAATCAAAGAAATAAACACGGGATTTGGAGATCTTATGAATAAGGTCCCCACAGACAAACAAGATAAGACGACTCAGATTAATAATGAGAAACTACAGGAAGAGTTAAAAAAAATTATGGAACAAACAGACAAAAATCCATCTCAAAATGAAGGTTCTGTGGAGAGTGGAGAATAAGTATGAAAACGCATATTGTTGAGATACAAAAACCGGAAACCGTTAATTTTATTTTAGCTCAATCACATTTTATTAAGACAGTTGAGGATGTGTATGAAGCGCTTGTGGAAAGTGCTCCTGGTATTCAATTTGGTATAGCTTTTTGTGAGGCTTCAGGTCCAAGGATGATACGAACAGAAGGTACGGATAAAGAGATGATTATACTAGCTTCAGAGAATGCAAAAACAGTTGGTGCTGGTCATTCTGTTTTTATTTTTCTTAGAAATGTATTTCCGATAAATGTGTTGAACAAACTGAAAATGATTTCGGAAATTGTTCATATTTATTGTGCAACTGCCAATCCAACACAGGTTATCGTTGCTGAGACTAAGCAGGGAAGGGGAATATTAGGAGTGATTGATGGAGAGTCACCGTTTGGGGTTGAAGATGATAAATCAAAACAAGTTAGGAAAGAATTCTTAAGAAAAATTGGTTATAAATTGTAGCTTAATATTTTTTAGTTGTTTGGTTGTGTAATTTATTTTCCGGCGGGTGCTCCGCCCTTTGGGCTTCCCAAGTCGAATAAATTCCACAACCTCCATAAATATCAGTTTTAAATCACTTTTTAAATACAATGTCAAAAACACAAATACGTTTGAGTTGGGATGAGTATTTTATGCAAATTGCACAAAGCGCAGAAGCGCGGTCAAACTGCATTCGTAATTCAATTGGCGCAGTTATTGTTAAAGAAAAACGCATCATTGCAACAGGTTACAACGGTACGCCAGCAGGGATAAAAAACTGCGTTGACGGGGGATGTAAACGGTGCTCAGATCGTCATGCAAATATCTTAAAAACAAATGAACGAAAGGATCTGTGCATTTGTGTACACGCAGAATTAAATGCGCTTCTCCAGTCGGCCTATCATGGCGCCTCCACAAAAGGTGCAACTTTATATAGTACCATTGCCCCCTGTCTCCAATGCGCAAAAGCAATTATCAATGCGGGAATTGCTGAAGTAATTTATAAACATCCCCACACCACAGAGGGAGTTGACACAAAAGGAATAGATCTTCTTTCAAAGGCAAATGTTATAGTGCGCAAATTGTAACTTTATTTTGCTACTTTAAACCCAGAGTATGAAAAGAAAATTGTCGCAACAAATGAAAGACCTAAAACAGTTGCGATATCGATTTCAGGCTTGGTAACAATCATAAATGTTGTAGCGAGCCAGTGGATAACGATTACAATAGCGACCCAAGGGTATTTTGTATAGAAATTTAATAAGTTTCCAAACATATTTATTTTTTGTAATTTGTAACATAATCGCTAATTGAATGATATAGTTCAGGTTCTGTTTCCATAAGGTAGATAATCCAGTTGTTTAGTCTCTCAAGAGCCTCTTCCCGACTCATACGACGGTAAGGTATAGAAGTGACGTCGAGGGTTGGGAAAGATTCTTCAGAGTACTTTTCAAAAAAACTATTTACAAGTTTTGTTAAAGAAAAACTTGAATCGAGTTCTTTTGCCAAGAAACCAATGATGCTAAGAGCTCTCAGAAAAGAGATTAATTGATCTGGTAATTTAATCTTATATTTTTGAACGGTTTTTAAAACTTGAAGTATCATAAGAGTATAGTCAATTTTCATATCTGTAAGGTCAACTCGTATTTTCATCACTGTTTTATTCATTTTGTTTTGAAAATCCTTTGCTAATATTTTCATAATTTTATCAACGTGATTATATTTTGTACTTGTAGGAAATGCGTTGGTAATCATTCTTTCGAGTTCTTCACCTGCAAAAGATATAAAATAATATCCAGTTTCTTCAAACTTATTTTGTGCTGCAGCTTTTAAGAAATGCCTAAAAGCATATCTATTTGGGGCGGGATTTCCTACAATTCCAAAATCAATAAGTCCGATTTTACCCTTGTCCATAATCAACACGTTTCCAGGATGCGGATCTGCATGAAAAGAGGTGCCAAAAAAATACTGGCGGGTCATTTCATGAACCAGATTTTCAATGCCCAGCTTAACATTAATACCAATTTTTTCTAACTTATCAATATCCATATTGCCCTTTCTTATTTCTTTCAATATTCGACTTAGTGGTACACCATCAATATAATCCTGGACTAGTATATTATCAGTTGATAATTTATGATATATTTTAGGAATAGTAATATTGTTACTATGAATGGCATTGTCATAAATTTCTTGAGAGTTATTCGCCTCAATATGATAATCTAATTCTTCAATCGTCCAATGTTTAAATTCTTTAAAAAAATTACTCCACGATAGACCATCTATCTTGATAAAAATACTTAATATAGCGATCACCAACTTAATAACAAAAAAATCAGCATAAACTAATTCGCGAATATCTGGTCGCTGAACCTTAACTGCAACAATTTTTCCATTAGTAAGTTTAGCTGCGTGAACTTGACCAAAAGAAGCAGAAGCAAAAGGTATTTTTTCAAAAACTTTGAATATTTTATCTGGGGTTGTTCCAAACTCTTTTTTGTATATTATCTCAACTTCTTTATAAGAAAACGGTTTTACATGATCAAAAAGATCAAGTAATTCAATAGAGTATTCCTTTGGGAGAATATTGACTCGCAATGCAATTATCTGTCCAATTTTAATAAATGAACCGCCCGCTTCTTCTAAGTAATTTTTTAGGAGGTGTTTTTTGTTAACCGTATTAAAAGGTAGGTAAGACATTAAGAATAAAATAAAGAATTTTGTTGAAATAAATAAAAGAGATATTATTCGTTCCATGTGCTAGTTCCTTGAAAAACCCAGTGAAAATAATACAATTGTAGTAATAGTGGTATATATATAAATCGTAGTTGAATCAACAATCTTAAAGCTTGCCACAATGAGGGTAGCTAGCCATACTCCACAAATCGATAAACAAACCCACGGATAGCGCATTCTGTTTAACAAACTAATAAGGGACAGGTAGTTTTTAGAAATTTTGTTTTAGAGCATTGAGCCCTTTTTGAAATAATTGGTATGTTTGGGATTTTGTCAAGATTTTATTTTTTGGCTCAGTGACTCCAAGTTCATACAATCGCTTAGATAAATCGTCGGTTAGACTGTGTTCTTTTCCGTCATACAGACCAAAACGTAAAACTAGCACAAGATATAGCCGGCGATCTTTTTTCTCGAGTTTTTTTAACGCTTGATGAACTTTTTCATTTTCCCAATTAATTTCAACGATCTCATCAATACTCTTTTTTTCCTCAAATACCTCGTCTATAGAAGTAGTAGGGGAAACGGATGAATTGGTTTTGAAATAGTCTCGGAAATAGTCAAGAATTTGATATTTGAGAAATGGAGATAAAAGCTTATCATTAGTATATTTTTCTTTATATTTATCAAGCGCTTGGGAAATACAAATATACATAAGGCTTGGCAATTCGCTCCAGAACTCGCTTTTTTGTTGACCAAAATACTGGTGGATTATCTTTTTCCCATATTTTTGGTACTGTTCGATTAAGTTATTTTTAGCTGTTTGATCGCCCTGGATAAGCATATGCCAAAGATTTTTTTGTTGCGGTTTAACCAGTCTATTTTTACCATCATGAATGGATAGTAAATAGTAGTTGCCTTTTATATTTATCTTAACAGTCTGACTATTTCTTTGAAAATAACTACTTAACCAATCAATAAACTCCTTTCCAATTTTTTTATTCAAACGAAGAATCTGTTTATTTTCTTGAGAGTCAAACAATCCTTGAACGAATTGTTTATGTTCAAAAAGAGAACTTTTTGTTAGAGTTGAAATTAAATCTACTTTTAAGGGTGTTAGTTTCGAAGCTAATGGTTGATTGTAATAGCGAAAATAATATCCACCCTTGGTTTTAAAGACCAATTTTTTATC
>PFLI01000035.1 GCA_002785065.1 Candidatus Roizmanbacteria bacterium CG_4_10_14_0_8_um_filter_33_9 | reverse complement strand
CTCCACAAGCTAATTTGCAAAGTAGACGAAATTCTTCTATATTAAAAGTAATGTTACTATCACAAGCAATTAACCCAAACAATATAATCATGTCTGAGAGTCTTCAACGAAATAAACCATGCTATGATTTGGCTTATTTAAAATATTCAAAAAATGTAATCTTTAATCTTTATTGTCGTAGTCCTTATCAAAATCAAATAAAAATAGCATTACTTTTTATACTAATTCTATTTTTATTAATTTCTTTTAAAGTTGTTTTTAAACATTTGCATAAAATAACAAGACAAAAAGGGAATAAATAAATTTTCTTTTCACAGAATTAAGCTTAAGCTATAAAGGGTTCCAACATCTTCAATCAAAAAATCCTTTCTTGACGACCTAAACTACATGAAAGAATAATCGCCAGATAATGGTTGGTTGTAGTCAATAATTTTAGGTTTTAATCCACTTGGGGGAGTAGATGGTTTTTATCATGTTATGACGAACTTTTTATTTTGATTGTAGTGTTTTTCTAAACGGTGCATAAGGACGACACTTAATATAATAATTAGTCCCCCGATAATTTCTTTTGGAAGTGGCATTTCCTTAAAAATAAGGAAAGCAAATAAAGATGCAAGAACAGGCTCGAGCATTAATATATTTCCGCTTAAAACAGCATCAACACGTGCAAGACCATAGTTTGAAAAATAGCTTGTTCCAGCAATCAAAATTCCACCTGCAATTAGAAATCCAACTGTATTAAAGCTCCAATTATGAAGAGGAAGACCTTCGTTGCTAATCAGTGAAGCAACAAAGATTTCGGCAGCAGAAATTAAGAGAACTAAAGTCGCCGTTTCCTGATCATTAAGATGTTTAGTTTGCCATTTGCGAGAAATGAGCGATAATGAGATAAATAAAGATGAAAGTAATGCTAATAATTCTCCAAAGCCAATAGAAAAATAAGAAAAGTTATTTACTGCCACAATTAATGCCCCAACAAACGAAAGGCAAACTAATGCTATTTTTTTAAACGAGATCTTTTCCCGAAGAACGATAAATCCTAACAGTGAAGTTATAGGAACAGCACCGATCAGAGTAACATTGCTTATTTTTGTTAGTAAAATCGCTTGGGTATTTAGGACTACGCCGAGTAGATAATAAGAAGTGGCTCTAAAAATAATCAGAAATAAGTCTAATTTAGATGCAGTA
>PFLI01000187.1:254-5738 GCA_002785065.1 Candidatus Roizmanbacteria bacterium CG_4_10_14_0_8_um_filter_33_9 | reverse complement strand
TTTATTATAAAACCTACGCCGAAAAGTGATACTGAAGTATTTATTAATCCAAAAATACTTGAAATTAAATCCCCAACAATTAATAACCAACAACTAAAAACCAAACAAACTAAACTTGAAGGTTGCCTTTCTATTCCTCGTATCTGGGGTCCTATATCGCGTGCTCCCAAAGTGCGTCTTTCATATCAAGATTTAAATAGCAACACTCATATAAAGTGGTTTACTGGTTTTAAAGCTATAATTATCCAACATGAATGCGATCATTTAAAAGGTATTCTATTTACACAACGATCACTTGAACAACAATCCAAGCTCTATGAAGAAAAAAACGGAGAGCTTCATCCACTTCACTATTGACAAATATCTTCATTACTCTGTAATATAAATTATGTCATCAAATCCTCCAGTAAATCCAACCAACCAACCACCTTTACCTGTTGAACAAGTACCTCCTGATATTACCATTCCTATTTATGCTCCATCTTCAAAAACAAAAAATCCGCTTTCATTTCTTTTTAATCTCCTTTTTTTTCTTTTTGGAATTGGAGGAATTGGATTTGGGTTGTTTATGCAATCACAGATCACTACATTAAAACAAGCTTCTCAAAATATTTCAACAAAAATTACCACAACCCCTTCTCCAATATCATCAACCATAATGCCCTCAAAAATAATGCAACAAATCTCTCCTACGCTCGCCTCATCATCAGCGGTTTCAACCGATGAAACTATTGAAAAAGAAACGCTATGTTTTACCCTAACCCTTCCTAAAAAAAATGATGTTGGTGCTGAAAATAATTGTGACATACTATATCGCTCATTTCCTGATGAAAATAACCCGGATTCCAGCGTTACCGTAAGCGTAACATTAAACGATAAAGAATTTATCGACTCTCAAAATATGGCAGATCAATGGCTTCAAATGGAAAAAGATCGAGGCTCAGATGAAACTCTTGTTGAAAAAGGCCCTATCCAAGTTGGAGGGGTAGAAGGGTATAAGGTCGTTACAGAATATGCAAATAAATCAGTTCAAACAACGCATATTTTTATATATAATCCTGGAAAATACGAAGCATATGGTTATCCTATTACAGGATTCGAATTATTATCAGCCTCTGATTTAAATACACGGTCAATTCAACAAATTGAGTTAGAGAGATTGTTGGCAACTTGGCAATGGAAATAAGTTATCTTGACTGACGATAATATTAAGTTTAATATTAAGAAATATGGCAATAACCAGTGTTATTGTTTTTCTTTTTTCATTACTTTCTTTTATTATTGTTTTAACTGGAATAATCTTATTCTTTACAAAAAAAACTCACACGAGTCTCTCCTCAAAAAAATAAGCCAGGGAAGCATTGCGGTTTTCTTTATTTATATTCTCTATCGAGAGGTGCTTACGTTTCTTAATATAAAACGTTTTTTTATGTATGAAACTGAATTGTTTGCGTATCTTGGATTATTGGCTTGGATATATATCTTCCATTCCCATACACGTCATACATCGCTTAAAATCATTCTTATTGGTCTTGCTCTTCTTGCGGTTGTATTAAACCCAATCTTGCGATAGGAAAAATAATATGCGCTACCCCTAATACTACTACCTGCAACAACCCATCAATTATTTTAAAAAATGGTAATAATATAATTGAAGACACAACAGAACCGCTATATGTTGGTGATTTAAATATGGATGGAGTCATAAATGGAGCTGATGCTTCACTTCTTTTTGCAAATTTAGGTAAAAACGATTCAATTGCTTTAGTTAAATCAGATTTAAATACTGATGGAATTGTTGATGCACAAGATTACTCACTACTTCTCTTTAGCTTAGGTAAAAATCCTATTCAATCAACTCCACAGTGGGTAAATAATTCGTCCATCCCCACTTCTTCTATCGTTCCTACTCAAAATCAACAACCCACAATAACAACCCAACCACCATCTCCAACCAACGTTCCCCCTTCACCCACAGTCACACCTATACCTTCTCCAACAAATTCCCCTTCTAACACCCCATCCCCCAAGTCGGGACTTGTCACGCGGTAAAACCAAGTTTAGCCGGTGGCGGTTCTTATGATCTTCAAAATAATGTAAGTTCGGAGTGCACATGCACGATGGGAATATGCGCTCAAGCTAAGTGCAATAACTGTCATTCGGGAACCTGTGACTGTGGAGATGTTCCACTTCAAATGCCACCGATAACCATGAACTGTTCAGAAGGAGCAACATTTACAATTGATACTTGTACAAAGTAACGGTTATTTTTTTTCTTTTGGAGAAGGATCGACTTTTGATTTATTCTTAGTTTTTTTTACAGCAGATTTAACTTTAACTTCTTCTTTTACTGTTTCTTTTTGAGGCTGATACTTTGCAAATGTTACAAATGGACGTTTACCTTCATGAATATCTTTTTTAACCCGTTTTATACATTTTGTACATAATTTAACCCGTTTATCTTTTCCATCAATTAACAAATGCACCGGCTGTAAATTAGCCACAAAAATGCGTTGTTTTTTTGGAGCACGCTTTTTCCAACGACCTCCCGCTACTCCCCGATGATGCGTATGAGTTCGTCCAAATAATATTCCTTTTTCACAATGAAAACATGGCATATGCTCTATTTTCTTCTAAATGTATAAAAAACCTTACATCTCAAACGAAGATTTTATGATATCATAATGGATACGAGAAATCAATTGAATTAATTATATGATTAATACTTTTTTTTCCAGTCCAATACTTTTTTTTATCAGCCTTGCCGCATTATTAGTTGCAATTGCTGTTCATGAATGTGCGCATGCATGGACTGCCAATAGGCTCGGTGACCCAACGGCTCGATTAGCAGGAAGGATTTCACTTAATCCATTCGTTCATCTTGACCTTTCCGGGCTCCTCTTCCTTCTCTTTTTTGGATTTGGATGGGGCAAACCAGTTGAATTTGACGCATTTAACCTTAAAAACCCACGAAAAGATGCTGCTCTTATCTCCGTTGCCGGTCCGATATCAAATATCGTTTTAGCATTAGTACTTTCTCTAATACTCAGATTGTTCACATTTTATAATCTTTCCTTTTTGCATACTATAGGTGAAATAATTCTTATACGGTTTATACTTATGAACCTGGTTTTAGGTGTATTTAATCTTATTCCCATTCACCCACTGGATGGATTCAAAATTGTTGGAGGAATACTTTCCGAAGAAAGATCAAGAGAATGGTATGGTTTAGAACGATACGGAATGCTTTTTCTTATTCTTCTTATAATCCCGATAGGCGGCTCATCTCTTCTTGATGGAGTATTACAACCAGCACTTCGACTTCTATTTCCACTTTTTATCCCTACAGCTGGACTAGGAGTGGTATAGAATACAGCGATTAGCCCAAATAGTTTAGTGGTAAAACAAGCCCTTGGTAAGGGCTAGAGTGCGGGTCCGATTCCCGCTTTGGGCTCCAAACACTTAATAACAAATGACAAATCTACAAATATACAAATCAAATTCAAATTTTCAAATTTATTAATTTGTAATTGAATTGTGAATTTGTTATTTATCATTTGACATTAAAACAAGCTTATCCATTATGCGATAACTCACAATAGCTGCCGATACAATAACGTTTAAACTCTTATTAATTCCCCACATAGGAATTTCAGCAATATAATCTGATAGTAATATGGTTTCAGGAAGAACGCCATATGTTTCGTTTCCAACAATCAAAGCAACAGGAAATGAATATTGGATTTGGGTATAGGGAATGGATTTTTTGTCTTGTTCGATAGCGACAACGCTTAATTTTTGACATTTGACATTTGATATTTGATATTTGATATTGTCTATAGCCTCCTTTACTGTCTTCTTATATTCCCACGGTACAACTTTATATGTCCCGATTGAGGCTTTTTTTATTTTAGGATTCGGCGGTATTTCCATTTCCCCGCACAAATACATCTTTGAAACTCCAAGTGCATCAGCAAGACGAAACAGCCCGCCTACGTTATATGTATCATAAACATTTTCCAAAATAAAATAGATAGGATGACGTTTAATATTATTTATTTGCGCTTTTACAACATTCTCATCAACTGTACGCATTTCCTTGGCATTTAATTTCATCTTACTATTATAATCTAAATATTCAATATCCAATAACCAATATTCATTAAGCACTCAGCATCCAATATTCAACATATATTTCAGAGTCAATTGTTTATTTGTTTTTTTTGATTGAGCGTTGAATATTGATTATTGAATATTTTTAACTATAACCTATAGTTGACAAATCAAAAGTCCTGTAGTATAATACACCTATATGAATAAATATTTTTCTTATCTCACAGGAATTTTAATTCTTATTTCTACATTCTCAATTTTAAATTCTAATGTCATCGCAGACTCGGGTCAATACGGACAGTACGGTGCCAACTTAAGTATTCTTATTGATAAAATGGTCGCAAAACCAGGAGGCGGTGTGCAAACAAAAGGTGGAATTGTTAATTATGAATATGTTGACAACCTCTCCCCTTCAGATATCCGGTATAAACCAGGAAATCAGGTCATATTTAAACTTAAAGTAAAAAATACGTCCAATACATCAATTTCAAATGTCACAGTTAAAGACTTTGTACCCGCTTATTTAGAACCAATAGAAGAACCGGGAACGTTTGATTCGAATAGTCGAGTCGTCACATTTGATGCTGGATCATTTGCAGCAGATGAGGAAAAAACATATCTTTTAAAAATGCAGTTAAATTCACAGGATAAAATGCCGGCAGATAAAGGGTTGTTTTGTTTGACAAATAAAGCACAAGCATATAACGGTAATATTTCAGATGATGATGTTGCACAATTTTGCGTTGAAAAGGAAGTCGTTGGCACAGTTGAAGCACCTAAAGCAGGACCTGAAATGGGAATATTTATGATGTTGGGAGAACTTGGACTATTAGGAATAGGTCTTAAATTAACATTGACACGGAGAAAATAATTTCACTATTCTTTTTTTCATAACCGGGCCGCAAGGTCCGGTTTTTTTGAAGCGAAGGCGGGTTACTTATAGCTTCTCTTTTTCGGTCATTGTGAATGGAGTGTGGATAATATTATTTATCCTGTTCTGGTAATCACTATATATATTCTATTACTGATATAACGTATATTATAAGATTAATTTATTAGTTATATCCCTATTGACATTATTTAATTATATGGTATACTATAGGTATTAAAATTTTATTCATTTAAATATGGCAGAACCAAAACCAAGAGGACCTATTCATTTATCAAGACGTGATTTTGGAAAAGCTATGGTCGGGCTAGTACCTCTTACATTGTTAGCCGCATGTGCTGCTCCTCAGGCACCTCAAGCTCCTTCTGCTCCTAAACAAACTATTGTCGATTTGGGAAATGGCACCTTCCAACTTCCAAATAGGAATATTATTGATAGTAATGGTAATGTTATCTGGGATGCATCAAAACAAGCTCCAGGAT
>PFLI01000187.1:0-147 GCA_002785065.1 Candidatus Roizmanbacteria bacterium CG_4_10_14_0_8_um_filter_33_9 | reverse complement strand
ATTATCTCAGTCACCTCTCCCATAAACGCTGGTGCTTTTGCCACTCTAAATGCGAAAACTTCACCTTCTGCTTATTGTACTATTATAGTTTATTATAAATCAGGCCCAAGCAAAGCACAGGGCTTATATCCTAAAAATGCAGATGGC
>PFLI01000158.1 GCA_002785065.1 Candidatus Roizmanbacteria bacterium CG_4_10_14_0_8_um_filter_33_9 | reverse complement strand
CCGGATTTACCGTAGCCGAAGTCACTCCATTCCCACTTGTATTACTAGTTGGTTTTTTTATAAAATCAAAGAAGTTGGCCATAAATTTATTATGGTAAAAATAAAACTGATTGTCAACTTATTATGAAAAAAATATACTTGTTAGTAATCGCTGCTTTTTTCTTCTTGGTTGTCCTGATAGTTTTGACAGTGCTGATAAATGGTAAAAAAACTCAAAACAATCAAAATCCTTCAGTCTTTCCTACTACCTTTCCGTTATCCGGTAGTAATAAAGTTAAAAACATCACTACTCCCCTCCCATTGTCCAGTAATAAAATTGAGAACATTATGGAATTTGTCGGAACCGTAGAAAACAAGGATTTTAAAGCACAGTATTCTCCCAGTCTCAATAAAGTCATCGTTCAGGAAAAAACTTCTCAAGGACAGCAAAGTTTTTATCAATGGGTTAAAGACAACAATCTAAGTAATATCATCAACAGCGCTGATAATGTTGTCTTTACAAAAAGCGAGATCACTCCGGAAATACTCCCGACCCCGACAACTCCTGTTGACGCACTAAACAATAAAATTAAAGATTTTTTTGACTTATTAAATTTACTTTACAGCACTACGGCAATAGATTCGGATGAAAATCAGAATAATAACCCCGGACAAGGTACGCCTATAATCAGTCCTCCCATCATCAGTCCTACACCGGATCAAAAAAACCAAGGAAGTAATAAGGTTTATTACGGCCAGGGTAGCGACCAATACGGAAACATAACTCTACCTCCTAATTGTCTTTTAAGAAGTTGCGGTTGTGGTCCGACATCGGTCGCTATGATTGCATCGTCTTATATTTCAACTGATTATAATCCACAAAAAATAGTCGACATCTATATAAAAAATAACTACTCTATGTGTTGCGGGTCGTATAGCGGAAGTGCCAAATCCGTTCTTAAAAGCCTGGGATTAAAAACGACTGATTATATTATAAATGAATATCCGCCTGTTGCTGCAAGCGAAGTTACCCCTGTCTTAAAAAAATATATTGACGCCGGCTGGACTTTGTTTGTGTTGGCTTATTATAGACCTAATAATGGAGGAGGCCATTACTTCTGGATTACCGATATCGACAGTAGTGGTAATATTTTGGCCTATGATCCATACTATGGTCAAGGAAGTTCACCGCCATTAAATGAAAATAAATATAGTCCATTTCCTGAATACGCCCAGGTTTTTGGCGTAAAACAATAATTTAACATATGCCACAACCAAATATAAAGCTTTATATTTTGATATCAGGAATAATTGTCGTTTTTTTAGTCATCTTTTTTAGTCTTTCGTTGATCAAAAGAACTAATACGACAACTAATGAAGTTCCTACATCCGAACCGACCCCGACTACCTTTGAAACAAAAGAAAATGTTCCTACATCCGAACCGACCCCGACTATTGAAATTGGGGCTTTTACCGGAGGCCTCTATGCAACCTTGCCGCCTGAAGTAGCTCAACTGACAAAGCAAAAACAAGACCTGCGGTCGAAAGTTCCTCTGACGCTTTCGACATTTTCCATCGACTTCGACTATGGCGAGGATAAATTTGTTGTTACTTTAAATGAGCCAAAAGACCAAGCGCGGACGGAATTCGAGAACTGGAGAAATAGTAACTATCCGGCTTTACCGCTTGGGGAGTTTATCATGAAATAGGCGGTTGATTTTCTTCGCTTCTTTCCGTTACAATCAAGATATGGTGAATTTTTTGAAAAAGGCCGGATCGATTGGAAAAAAAGTTATTCTCATTTTGGCCGCTTACATACTGATTTTCACTCTTTTTTCCTATTTTTTGAAAAAAGATAAATCAAATCTTGTTCTGAATAATACCGTTGAAAAAAACAGGCAAGAAATATACAAAGTCATCAATGACCCTGGCTTTAAAAAAACTCAGGAAGGAAAAATAACAGTTGGCATTTATAAAACTTCTGCCTGTTTGTTTATTGGCGAAGCCTGCACAAAAAATCCTTCTGACGGTGATAAAAATTTCAATAAAAGTATATTAGGTTATGTAAATAATTTGATTTTACTCCCATATGTTAATCCTCCAGCATCCGGAGTTTACTGGACTATTAGCAGCTTGGCTAATGCCGGTTTTATGCCTAAAATTTATGCGGCTGAAGGAATTGGTATGGGATCGATTAAACCATTCACTAAGGTTTGGAAGATTTTCAGAGATATTACCTATCTTTTATTAGTAATAATAATTATTGCTATCGGTTTTATGGTTATGTTCCGTGCTAAAATCAATGCCCAGACAATTATTTCTGTTGAAAATTCCCTACCTCGTATTATCATTGCTCTTATTCTGATTACTTTTTCCTTTCCAATTGCCGGATTTCTCATCGACCTCATGTATTTGTTAATTGCTGTTATTATCTCTATCATTGCTCCGGTATATCAGTTTGGCGGTGTACTAGGTTCACCGAAAAATGCCGCAGAACTGCAGCAGTATTTTCTACAGGCTGGACCCGGAGCCATCTACCGTGGTATTGGCAAATTTAACTCTCCTGGAAGCAATATAATGTGGAACATACCTGTTGCAATACTTAATATCATCCCAAGCTTTGGGCTTTTAGTAAAAACTATTGGCGGTTTAGGATTAATGTATGTTGCACTTCCTTTTATATCAATAGTGGTAACACAAGTGCCTAAGACTTTTACTGATTGGATCTCTGCTTTCGAACTCGCGGGAGAGCCGGCAGGAATTGGAATAAGGGCGAGACTAAAAGAAATGGTTGATGCTATTACAGTAACACCTTGGACTATATTTGTGTTAATTTTTGGATTTATTATAGCTGCATTTTTTATTGTTCCGCTTTTCCTAGGATTAATTATTTGGTTTTCTCTTGTTTTTATATTTTTTAGAATAATAATTATGTTGTTTAATTCGTATATTAAAATACTACTTAATATTATCCTGGCTCCTTTATATCTGCTTTTCGAAGCTATACCGGGACAAAAGGCCTTTTCCAACTGGCTTCGCAATATGATCGGAGAGCTTATTACCTTTCCTTTAATTGTTGGAATATTTGTCCTCGGATCAGTTATTGTTGACTCGGCCTCTTCGGGAAATTTAGTTCAGTTTCCTTTTTTAGTTGGTCTTGATGCAAAAAGTTTCGGTTTTATCATCGGTATGGGTTTGCTTTTTATGACACCTGATTTGGTTAAGTCTGTCAAACAGGTATTTATACCTAAGCCTGGCATCCTTGAAGGCGCCGGTCCAGGAGTATTTTTTGGCGGCGCCAAGACAACTGTCGGCGGCGGGCTTGGTCAGCTCTCACAGGTGGCCGGCCTGGCTTTTTACCTGAAACCGTTACAAAGAGTTCTTGGCGCATTGCCTTTTGGGAAAGATCTTTTCACATTTCAAGGAGGTCATCAACCAGAGCAACCAAAAGGATGACTATGAGTATTTAACTTAGAAAAGGGATGCCAAGAATTGTTACGCCAACCAATCTAAGAATAAATACAGAGAATATTATTAAGATTAAGCCCATAATACAGGACGTCAAATTCTCCTGGGCTTTTTTTAATTTCTCAGGATTACCCTGGGACGACTGCATCATAAAAGCCGAATAGATTATACAAAGAAGGGCAAATCCGCCGCCCAATCCGACACCCAAGTTAAGAATAAATCCGGTAATTAACTGCTGTACATCTAAAGACAAACAACCGATACCTGTCCAAAGGCCGGGTTTAGCTGAACACTTTAAGCAGTTGCTTAATTCATTAGGACTACTTGAACCTGTAAGATACTTGTAACACATTAGGGCAATGGCTGGCGAAGCACTAGCGGAAGCCACTGGATCAATACATTTACAACTTGGGTCAGAATAATTTGAGGTTGTTGGTTGCCCGCTAAGACAAGGATTGTTATTATTACTTTGTACATATGACTGTAGTCCTTGACATTTTACTAAAAACTGACTCACCGCATTTCCAACACCAGGGATTAATCCTAAAAATCCCTGAAGTGTGGTAAAAATTGGCTGATTACATTGAAAATTAGACTGGATATTGCAACAGATGTCTTTACCGGTGGTATCGCCGGCCACTCCGCAGCCAACACCAGGAACTGACTTATTAAAGTCAAAGATGCTTTGGGCATAAACTGTCTGTGTAGAAAACAACAAATTGACTATTAAAAATGTAAAAAGAATGATTTTTTTCATATTTTATTTTTTGTTTTCTTTATCCATAGCTAATTTTAACAAAAGTCCCATCAAAAAAAGAATAATCGGGGCAAGCATGGGAATCTGTTCAGCTATTCTTATAGGTAATTCTACCCGGGAAGCCTTGGTAATATCCTCTATACATGGTTGTCGGTCGCCTTCGTTTTTAAATTTAGGTTTTTTTGGAAGAATCTTTGCCCAGATTCCTTTGACTTCTTTATTAAAAAGCTTGGGTGGTTCATATTCTTCGACCTGCTCACGTTCTCTGGGCATTCCAACTGCATTTCCCAAGGTACGATAAAATAACTCCACTCCGGCTGAATCCAAAGCCGTCGCTCCTTGACGCATGGTAATTGGAATTTTATCAGTAGTAAAACTCGTCTGGGCCTTGTTCCATCTTCTATTAACTCCTTCCATTAAAGGTCCTAATAACCCTATCCTATAAGTTCTGTCTTTGCCCATTAAACAGGTAAATGTCATCATTAATTTTTGGATATATCTCCAAGCTTGTGATTGATCAGTAAGACTGATCGCGTCATTAATTTTTATGAAGTCTTCAGCAAAATGTCTTTTTATCGATTCTTCAAGTTGATTAATATCAGTGACTTCTGTTCTGGTAAACTCAGCTAATTTATGAAATAAAATATCAGAGAGAGCCGGAAATCCCTCTTGGATATCTTTGGCCGATTCTGCAAACTGTCTTTCTGTAAGGCGATTGCCTGAGGTTTCAAAATGAAACTCATCTAAATTAATTAGACTCCAGGTGAGATATGAGTCTATATTACCCATTTTATTACTCAACATTTTAGCGTATCGGCGAGTCAGAGTTTCTTTTTTACCTTTCTGCACCCATCTACCCGCCTGTTTTTCCATGTTATGTGTCCAGCGATCTTTATTTATTACGTCATCCATTCTTTTGTAAAATCCTTTTAAATTCTCGACAAATTTTTCACCTTCAAACCTGTATTCTTTCATACCGGTCTGGGGCGATCGACCTATCAGGGTTTTATTATAAGTATCACAATAATCTTCTAAAAATTCCCTATTCTCGTCAAACGCCGATTCTGAAATTTCTGAAAAATTATATTCAAAAGGATTGTTTTGGGGGTCAAAATTTCCAGATATCTCGTTGTCCTGCCAGATTTTGTAGCGTTGATCCCAGACATTCTTTTCTGTTGCCTGCAGTGCGCCTATATACATAGGAAGCAAATTGCTTTCGATCCAGGCATTTGAATATTTATTATGATAGACGCCTACCAAATAGTCTAAAAACTGGTCATGAAAGGTAATTCCTTCTCTGCTACCGTCAGGTTTGCCTCTAACCTCATCTTCAGGCATCCAGCGCCGGTTTTCCATAGCAATAAAGTGACTGGGTCTGGTCTTCCTAATATGTTGGAATACATATTTGTCATAATATAATTCTCTTAGGATGTTTTTTTGTTCACCGTTAAGTTTACCTATTAAATTACCATGAGCATCAAAATTTATGCTTCCGAATTTCTTTAAATCGTCTAAATTTCTTCTGATAATGTCAGAGCTGATATTTTCCAAAGATAAAGAAGAGATCTCTTTTTGAAAATCTTGCCGTGTATCAAATAAGTCGTT
>PFLI01000102.1 GCA_002785065.1 Candidatus Roizmanbacteria bacterium CG_4_10_14_0_8_um_filter_33_9 | reverse complement strand
TCTTACCACTATTCCTCCGCGTTCAAGATCAGCAAAAGGAGTAATATTAATGAGATTCTCAGACAAGACTGATCGGGTTGTAAGCGCAGCTTTAGTTTGATATAATACCTTAGAAGAATATTATGCTTATCAACGGTAAACACATCGCTGAAGTTCTAGAAAAAGGCCTTAAAAAAGAGTTTAAAGAATTAAAAAAGAAAAAGAAATCTATTAAATTAGTTGTTTTTTTAATCGGAAATTCTCCGGAACAACTTTCTTTTGTATCTATCAAAAAAAAGTTGGCAAAAAGATTGGGCGTTGACTTCGAATTTATCCACTTAAAAACCACACCGCCATTCATAGCATTTGTAAGAATGATTAAAAAAAAATCTTTCGATCCAAAAACAACAGGTATTATCATTCAACAACCGCTTCCTTCTCAACTAAATACCGATAGTGTATACGACTTTATTGCACTTGAAAAAGAAATTGAGGGTCATCGAAAAAAAACAAGTTTTTTTCCACCACTGGGTCTTGCTGTTATAACAATTTTCAAATATATTTATATCCATCCAAAAATTGATTCTCATTTATTAATCAATATTCATAAGGACTTAAATGCAATAAAAAAAGTAACTAAACATAAAAAGGTTGTCATTATCGGACGAGGGATTACTGGTGGAAAACCAATTGGAAAAACTTTAGCTGAATCTAAAATTAACTTTGTCGGAATAAACTCTCAAACACCACATCCAGAAGATTATTGTAAAGAGGCAGATATTATTATCACTGCAGTTGGAAAAAAAGTATTAAATCCGCTTATGGTAAAACAAGGTGTTATTTTGATCAATGTCGGAATGAGAAAAGAAAAAACAAAGATGCTCGGTGATTTTGATGAAAAAGAAATGAAATCAATCGCTTCGTATTACACCCCAACTCCCGGAGGACTTGGTCCTCTTGATGTACTCTATCTTTTCAAAAATCTTCTTGATGCGGCAAAAATGCAGAAGTAAATCAATCCGTCATTCTGGCACCAGGTATGATTGACCAGAATCTAATTGAAATCAACTAGATATTTCTTCAAAAACGTTTCTTGTCGTTTTGCATACTGTATTTCTTTTGTAATCCATTCTTGTTTTGCTTGTTCTAACAATATTTGTCCCTCAATATAACTGATAAGTTGTTGATAACCAATAGTCTTTAAACCCGGATCGTTTTTACAGTATCCCTCTGCAATAAGCTGTCTAACTTCATCAAGTGCGCCTTTGTCCAATCTCTCATTAACTCGAACATTAATAGTTTGTTTTAATTTTTCTTTATCGTTTTCCATAACTACATGAATTTTGAGGGCTTTTTTTGAAAGATTAAAACATCTCGAAAGAGAAGAAGATAAACCAATCTTAGATGATATTTTATTATGATCTTTTTCATACAGGACTATTTCGATTTTTCGGATAAGTCGCTGAGTATTGTTTCTTTCGCTGTCATTTAATTGTATAAATGCTTTGGGATCTAGCGCTTTGTATTTATTTTGCAGTTCTTCCGTACTTTTGTCCGCTAAGGAATTACGTAGATCCCAATTTTGAGGAATACCCGATGTTGGAATATCGTAAAGGAGATAATATAAGTAATAACCTGCACCCCCAACAATAATAGGAGTCTTTCCTCTACTTAATATATCGGCAATAACATCCATTGCTAAAACTTTATAATCATATGATGAAAAATGTTCTTTTGGATCCACAACATCATAAAGCCAGAGTGGGATAGACAGAGATTGGAGATTGGAAATTGGTTGCTGGTTTTTAATTTGTTTATTACAATAAATTTGTTGTTTTGTCATCCCGAATTTATTTCGGGATCTTATAATAGATCCTGAAACAAGTTCAGGATGACAGATTCCAACTGAAGATTTAACATTTATTGTATAGTATCCTACATTAAATCCATTTATTTTTCTCTCTAAACGAAAGTTTTGTTCCGTAAAATCTTTCCCCGTTATGATATCCAGTTTTCTGTAGATCTGACGTGAATCACAGTTTATAAGTTCACCGTTAACTTCAGATGCAATTTGAAGAGCCTTTCTTGTTTTTCCAGTTGCAGTTTGACCAGTAATGATAATTACTTTATACATTGATTTAAATTACAAAAACTCCGTCATTCTGGGGAGCAAAGCGACTCCAGAATCGATTCTGGATGCGCCCATCTGAGCGGGGCTTACCAGAATGACAACAAAAAACCAAAAAACTAACGACCAACGACTTACGACTAATTTTTATCTCGTCTTCTTAAACAATTTTAAAAAGGCATCTTTTGGTATTTCAACTCTCCCTATTTGTTTCATAGATTTTTTTCCTTCTTTTTGTTTTTCAAGTAGTTTTCTTTTACGGCTGAAATCCCCGCCTCCTACCAGTTTTCCGCCTTTCATCAAAACATCTTTACGGAATGGAGATATGCGCTCTGAAGCAATAATCTTTCCTTTATACCGGGCTTGAATACGAACCTCAAATTGTTGACGAGGAATTACATCACGTAATTTTTTTGTCAAAGAATAGGCCTTTTCCTGGGCACGCTCGTGCACAACAATTTCTGAAAATTCCTCAATCGGATCAAGATTGAGCAGTATCTCCATTTTGTCAGCTTTTACCTCAACATATCGAGTAAGCTCCCAATCTAGAGAAGCATATCCGGAAGTAACGCTTTTTAAATTATCAAAAAAATCAGAGATCATTTCTGACATAGGAATCTCATAGGTAAGAGAAATCTGATTTTTATTATCCATAGTAATAAACGTTGCACGATAATCTTCACATAATTTCATTACCGCTCCCGTATATTCGTTGGGCAGATAAATAAATATCTTTGCGTATGGTTCGTAAAAAATATTATTTTCAATTTTGTATTCGACTTGAGGAGGAGTAAGAACAAGCGAGAGATTGTATTCACGCTCAAGTCTTTCCCGGACTACATCGGCATGAAGCAACCCGAGAAATCCAACGCGAAAACCGGCGCCAAATGCTTTACTATACATTGCGCTAAACTGAAGAGCCGAATCGTTTAAATATAATTTTTCTAAGGCTTTTTTTAAATTGAGATATTCCGCAGTATCTGTCGGAAATATGGATGCAAAAACCATGGATTTTACTTTTTTATATCCCGCAAGAGCAGGGGTATCTTTTTTATAATCTATCATTGTGTCTCCAATTTCAACTAGATGAATATCTTTTAAATTTGTTGCAACATACCCAATATCACCGGATGAAAGTGAATCATTTTGAATAAGTTCTGGTTTAAAAATACCTACTTCAAGAATTTTAAATTTGGTGCCCGTATGAACCATAGTAACTTCCATATCTTTACGAAGTGTTCCATTAAAAACACGCACAAATGTAATCACACCTTTATGAAGATCATAATGGGAATCAAAAATAAGAGCCTGTAGATTACTGTCATTCCGGCGAAGGCCGGAATCTACTTTTTCCTGGATTCCTTCCAGGATCAACCCGATTTTCATCGGGATGACATTTGATTTAGGTGAAGGAATTTTCTCAACAACAGTTTGAAGCAGTTCCTTTACATTTTGTCCTGTTTTTGCGGAAATCTCAAATATCTCTTCTTCTTTAACTCCTAAAAAATCAATAAGTTGTTTTTTGGTTTTTTCAATTTCTGCATTTGGCATGTCAACCTTATTCACCACAGGAATGATAACAATATTCTTTTCAATAGCTTTATATGCATTTGCAATAGTCTGGGCCTGGACACCTTGAGTTGCATCAACCAGAAGAATTACCCCTTCAACACATGCAAGCGTTCGGTCAACTTCGTATGAAAAATCCACATGACCAGGAGTATCTATCAAATTCAGAGTATACTCTGAATTTGAAACCCTAAATCCTAAATCAGAAACTCCAAATTGTTTAGGATTTGGGATTTGATTACTAAGATTTGTTTGGAATTTAGAGTTTAGGATTTGCGGTTTATAAATCATCGTAACCGGTGCCAATTTTATTGTAATGCCGCGTTCACGAGAAATAGGATTCCGATCAAGGAATTGAGCATCATGGCTACCTGCTTTAACAATTCCCGTTAACTCCAAAAAACGATCGGCAAGAGTAGACTTGCCATGATCAACATGCGCAATAATAGCAAAATTTCGAATATAATCTTTATTCATAAAAAAATATTACATCTGTCATCCCGAATTTATTTCGGGATCTTAATATGAAGATGCTGAAATGAATTCAGCATGACAAATCTCTATATTAATTATTAGTCATTATTATCTCATATTTAAGCTTTAAATGCCTTATCTGGCTCTACTTAACAAGGGAAGTGGAGTAAGATAATAGTTTTACCGTAGAAGTGCCGCCCTCAATCAGCCAATAATCTCCAAACATAATAATAAACAATCCACTTTTCTTTCCTAAAAAATTGCATACTCGATGAGCTGACTTTACTATTTCATCACGGGAAACTTGTTCTTTTGAAGAAAATTCCCCATGAACAAAGGAATAGGTTCCAAAAGTAAGTGATAATCCATTTGAAACACGTTCATCTCCTGCAAATGCAAATATGGGAATCGCCGGACGATAACGGGAGAGTAAATGTACTGTTTTTCCAGATCGGGTAAATACAATAAAGCCATCTACCTCTTCTTTTCTTTTATGTAATGCCAAATACAAATTATAGGCAGATTCACAAATAAGACCTTCATTTCCTTCTGTGGTGAATAAATATCGTAAACGAGTATCGGAAACAAATTTAGTTTCATTTGATATAACTGTTTTGTTCATCATCTCTATTGTTTGCAATGGATACGTACCAAATGCTGATTCTCCAGAAAGCATCACTGCATCGGTTAAATCATATGTTGCATTCGCAACGTCAGATACTTCCGCACGCGTTGGATATGGATTGTTGGTCATTGATTGAAGCATCTGGGTAGCGGTGATAACTGGTTTTGCATGTTCTAAACATTTTCCGATAATAACTTTTTGCCAATAGGGAACTTGCTCTATCGGCATTTCAATTCCCAAATCTCCCCGTGCAATCATTAATATGTCGCTCTCTTTAATAATACTGTCCAAATGGGATAGTGCACTTTGAGTTTCAATTTTCGCAACGATTTTTGTTTGTAATTTACGTTTAAGTATCTCATTTTTTAAATAAATAATGTCTTCGGGTTTTCTTACATACGAAAGCGCCACAAAATCAATCTGATGTCTTTTTACTAAATCAAGACCTTCGTAGTCTCTTTTAATAAGAATCGGGAGAGGAAAGACCGCCCTTGGTACTCGAAGCGATTTTCGATTGGACAACAAACCCTTATTTAAAGATTTAAGTTTAATATCAGGTTGAATTTCAACTACTTCGAAAGAAAATGCGCCATCATCTGCAATTAACTGTTGACCTATTACCAAGTAGGAAAGCATTTGTGGATGCGATATACTAAATCCTTTTACCTCTTCTTTCAATGCTTTTTCCCCTAAGGTAATAATCTCACCTTTTTCTAAAGTCATATCTTCTTCAGGCATACGTATTCGAATTTCAGGGCCTTGTAAATCAAGAAGAATTCCCACAGTTTTTTTCAGTCTCAATGCAATTTCTTTAACTTTTCCTATTTTTTCATCATGCCACTGAACAACGTTGTGTTTAAAATTGAAACGAATAACATTTACCCCCATATGAAGCATTTTTTCTATCATTTCATCGGAGTCAGAAGAAGGACCAATAGTAGTAATAATTTTTGTAAGCTTATGCATGATTTATTATAGCATAGCTATGCTAATATCCTATGCCCCAATATAAAATAAATACTTGAAAACGAGAATAATAACTTCCATA
>PFLI01000193.1 GCA_002785065.1 Candidatus Roizmanbacteria bacterium CG_4_10_14_0_8_um_filter_33_9 | reverse complement strand
AAAATATATTTTTTCAATAATTCCTTCGCGTCCTTTATCTTTCCCGGTAATGACTGTAATTTTATCTCCTTTTTTGACTTTCATATTAATATAATTCTTCAGCTAAACTTGCAATTTTATTAAAACCTGCCTCTTTAACCTCTTTTGCAATCGGACCGAAAATTCGAGTTCCCTTTGGATCTTTTACCTCTTTGCTCTGTAAAATTACACACGCATTATCATCAAATCTAATATAACTTCCATCCTTTCGTCTTTTTTCTTTGTGAGTTCGTACGATAACCGCTGAAATCTTTTCTCCCTTTTTTACCTGTCCGTAAGGAATTGCTTTTTTTACAGATGCGTTAATAATTTCACCAACATATGCGTATTTTCTGTTTCCTTTTCCTGGCATCCCTATCATTGAGACTTTTTTTGCCCCGCTGTTATCAGCTACTGTCAACATTGATCGTAATTGCAACATATATTTTGTATTTAAATTATTCCTTGCTAATTTTTCCAACAATTATAAATTTTTTTTCTTTTGATATTGGTCTTACTTCCTTAATAGTTACTTCATCTCCGTTTTTCAATTTTAAATCATCATTATGTACTTTATATTTCTTATGACGAACAATTACTTTCCCATAACGTGGGTGCTTGAATTTTTGAACAACACGAACTACTAGTGTTTTCTGCATTTTATCTGACACAACTGTTCCTATTAAGTCTTTTGACATATTATTTTTTTTGATTGCTTTTCTGTTTTTGCAATGTTAACAAAACTGCTAATTTTTTCTTTTTCTGAAATACCAGATTGGTATTTTTTGGCAATGTAACTGTAAATTCAATTGAATCCTTTGCTATTTCTTCCCTTAATTTATTAATCTCTTTTTCAAGCTCTTCTTTTGATTTTGTTTTATAATCCTCCAATTTTATTTTCATTGTTCTTTAATAATTAAACGTGATTTAACTGACAGCTTTGCATTTATATTTTTATATACTTTTTTTGCCTCTTCAACTTCAATCCCATCAATTTCAAACAAAATTCTACCAGCTGAAACAGATGCGACAAAATACGCAACATCACCTTTTCCTGCACCCATTGTGACTTCTGCTGGTTTTTTCGTATAAGGTTTATCCGGAAATATTCGAATCCAAAATTTACCCACCTTACGTGTTGCCCGTGCTAATATAACTCTTACTGCCTCAATCTCTCGATCTTTAATCCATCCGGAATATTTTGCCTTAATTCCATATTGACCATTTTGCATAACATCACCTTTCGTGGCCATTTTTCTGAAAATACCTCTAAACTGCTTTCTATATTTTTGTCTTTTTGGTGCTAGCATGATAAAAATAAAAATTTATGCACATATCCACGTTTTTACCCCAATATAACCAGATTTTGTTAAGGCTGGAAATCGGGCAAAATCGACGTTCTCTCTAATTGTTGATGTAGGGATCGTCCCTTGAAAATATTTTTCTCGTCTCGATATTTCTGCTCCGTTTATTCTTCCTCCAACTTGTATTTTTACTCCCTTTCCACCCGATTCAATTACTCTATTCATTGCTTGATGAATAACAGCGCGATGAGAAAAACCCTTAACTAACTTTTCCCCAATTAACTGAGCAACATAGAAAGCGTTAAGATATGGTTTTTTTACAGGTTCTATTTTAATTTCGATTTTGACTTCTTTTTCTTTGTTTCCTTTCCCAATTTCGGCTACGATAAATTTTTTTACATCTTCTAAACCTTTTCCACCTCTCCCAATTATCATTCCGGGTTTTACAGAATATATAATAACCGTAATTTTTTTTATTGCACGTTCAATATCTATTTGAGTAATTGATGCAAAATTAAACTTTTTAAATAAATTTTTACGTATTTTAATATCAGAAATTAATGTATCTTTATAAACACGTTTATCCGAAAAAAACCATCTGGACCCATAATTGAATATGATCCCCATTCTGAGCCCTTTTGGATTTACTTTTTGTCCCATGTTTTATTTAGCTATTTTTTTCTTTCTGACAGTAGTTTTTTTTCCTGAAATCTCTTTTTTGTCAGATTTAATTGGTAATAATTTTTTTTCAACTGGTTTTAATTACTTTTTAATCTCAACAGGAGTTATTTTCTGAGCAGTAAGTATGATCTTAATATGTGCAAATTTTTTTGCATATGATTTTGCCGTTCCTCTCCCTCCCGGTCTAAATCGCTTGAGCTTATTTCCCTGTTCTACTGTTAAAAGTTTAAATTGTAACATATCTTCGTTAGTTTTTAAAGTATATCGAGCACTATCTACTGCTGATTTTATAGCTTTATAAAAAATTTCAGCACCCTTTTTGGGAGAATAATATAAATGTTGAAGGGCTTGTGATGGCTTCATTTTTTTAATGTCTTCTAACATAAAACGTAGTTTTTTTGGTGTTATGTGTACGTTTTTATAATAAGCTGTAATTTCCATATTTATTTGTGTCTTGATACAATAATTAATTTGTTACTCCATTTGTTTCTCGATCTTGTTCTTGTGCCTCGAGCAGATTTTCCCCAAGGAGTCTTAGGATGCATACCTTCTCCAACTCTTCCCTCTCCACCCCCATGAGGATGACTCCGAGGATTTTGAGCTGTTCCCCGAACTGTAGGACGTATTCCCATATGTCTACTTGTTCCTGCTTTTCGGAGAATTCGATCTTTATGCTCAATGTTTCCAACCATTCCAATAGTGGCATAACAATCTCCATGAAATCTTCTTGTTTCGCCGGATGGTAGTTTAATGTGTGAATATTTTTCCTCTTTTGCGATAACCACAGCTGTAGATCCGGCACCTCTGATTATTTTACCACCTTGATTTGGATGCAGTTCAAGATTGTGTATTTGAATACCAATTGGAATATTCTTCAAAGGTAGGGCGTTACCATTTTTTATATCAACAGAATCACCAGCAACTACAGTATCTCCAATCTTTAAATCTTGTGGGTGAATAATGTATTTCTTTTCTTTATCTTTATATAAAATTAAGGCTATATTTGCGTTTCTATTTGGATCATATTCAATGGATTGAACTACCCCTTCGATATTTCTTTTATCTCTTTTAAAATCAATGTCTCGATAATATCTTTTTTGCCTTCCCCCTTGATGTCTCACTGAAACATGTCCAGATGAATCACGACCAGAATGTTTTTTTAATATTCTTTTCATCCTTTTTTCTGGTTGATTTGAATTACTCAATATATTTTTCATATTAGTTATGTTTGAGGAAACAGTGATATTGATCCTTCTTTAACTTCTACAAGTGCGATTTTTTTATTAGACATCTGTTTTGATATAGATTTTCTTCCTACTTTTTTTATTTTTCCCTTTCTTAAAATAACACGTATATGTCCTGTTTTAACTTTGTATAATGATTCAAGTGTTTTCTTAATATTGCTTTTTGTTGCTTTATGACTAACTAAAAAAGTATAAACCTTACTATTAGCTAACTTCGTTGCTTTTTCCGTCAAAATAGGACTAATTATTATATTGTTAATTTTCATTCTTTTTTATTAACAAATTTTCTAAATCAGATAATGATTTTTCCAAAAATATTATTTTATTACTAACCAAGAGCATATACGGATTGATATTGTTGACATTTGTCGTATATACGTTTGAAATATTTCTTAATGATAAGAATAAATTACTATTATCAGTTTTAGGTATGATAACAAGAATTTTTTTGCTGTTTTTAAAAACTTTTTTCAAGAATACAGATATTTTATTTGTATTAATCTTCATATTTAAAAATTCATCACCTAGGGCAATAATGTTCTTATTAACATGTTGCGACGTTAATGCATAAAACAAGGCTTGTCTTTTTTGTTTCTTATTCATTTTTAATGCATACTCTTTTGATAAGGGTCCCCCAACTACCCCTCCGCCTTTAAAAATTGGAGCTTTCATGCTTCCATGACGAGCTCGTCCCGTACCTTTTTGTTTATAAACTTTCTTTGTCGTTCCTTGAACTTCTGCTCTTGTTTTTGCCGATGCATTGCCTTGTCTTTGATTAGTCGTATATACTTTTATATATTGAGCTATTAAAGCCAAAGAGATTTTTATTGTGTAAATTTTTTTAGGAAAGGATATGTCTTTTACAACCTCTCCTTGTAAATTATAAACTGGAATTTTTAAATTGCTTATTTTTTCTTTTGTAGATTTTTCCATAGATTTTTTAGGCAGATGAAATTTCAATTAATTGTCTCTTCGCTCCAGGAACCAAACCTTTTACAGTAAAACCTGTATCGGAAATCTCAATGATCTTATAATTTTTTATTGTTACTCTCTGATTTCCCATTCTTCCTGCCATTCTTTTTCCTTTAAATACTCTCCCAGGTGTCGTAGTCATTCCAATTGATCCAGGTGCTCTTTCTCGGTCTGACTGACCATGTGTGCGCGAACCACCTTTAAAATGATGCCTCTTTACAACGCCTTGAAAACCTTTTCCTTTTGCGTATCCTGATATAGTAACTTTATCTCCAATTTTAAAGAAAGTCGTTGGTTTAATCTCATGTCCTATTTCCAGTTTTAAATCTCCTATTTGTAGAATCTTTTTTTTATTTTCAACTAAAATTTTCACGCTTTCTGTTAAAGTGAATTCTCTTAAAAAATGAAGCGGGGTTTTTATTCCCGCTTTATCCAATATTCCTTTCACTGGTTTTTGAATTTTATTACAAGTCCCAAAACCTAATTGAACAGCATTATACCCATCTCTTTCTTTTGTTTTTATTTCAGTTATATAGCAAGGAGAAGTAAGAATGAAAGTTGTTGGAATTCGAATCCCATCTTCTGAAAATGTCTGCGAATGATCCTCTTTGGTACCAAGAATAAAACCTGTCATAAATAAAAAAATAAATTCAAAAAAAATAAACCCCAGATTGGGGTTTAATCCAAACTAGATTTTATTTAAGCTTTTAATTGCAATTTTTCTGATAATCGAAAAATCGACATTTTCTTGACATTATATACTATATAACTCATTTCTTCAATAAGAAGTTACATTTTTACTTCTACCTCAACTCCCGCCGCTAGTTCTAAATGCATGAGTGAATCTATCGTTTGATTTGTTGGGTTTAGAATATCAATTAGTCTTTTATGTGTTTTTAAACCAAATTGTTCTCGAGCGTCTTTGTCGCCAAACGAAGCTTTTGTAACTACAAAGACTTCTGTTTTTGTCGGTAATGGAATAGGACCAAGTACTGAAGCTCCTGTTCGAACAGCAGTATCGACTAACTTTTGACAAGTATCATCGATTAACCGATAATCATACGACTTCAATTTTATCCTTATTCTTCCTTTTGGCATACATTTAAAAGAGCAAATTTACAGTAAAATTACTTATTACTATTTATTATTTAATTATTTTTGTAACTACTCCTGCGCCTACAGTATGTCCACCTTCTCGAATAGCAAATTTTAATCCCACTTCAAGAGCAACGGGATAAATGAGTTTACCTGTAATTTTCACGTTATCTCCAGGCATTACCATTTCAACACCTGCTGGCAAATTTAATTCACCAGTAACGTCAGTTGTTCTTAAATAAAATTGTGGTCTATAACCATTAAAGAAAGCTGTATGGCGACCTCCTTCTTCTTTCTTTAGAACAACTATCTCTGCTTCAAATTCAGTATGTGGTGTAATTGAACCTGGCTTTGCAATTACTTGTCCTCTCTGAACATCTTCTTTTTCTATTCCTCGAAGTAATAGTCCAACATTATCACCAGCTCGAGCTTCATCAAGTGTTTTTCTAAACATTTCAATACCGGTAACAACAACCTTTTTTGTCTCAGTTAAGCCGACTAGTTCAACTTCTTCGTTAACTTTAAGAGTACCTCTATCAACTCTACCTGTTACGACAGTACCTCTTCCTTGAAT
>PFLI01000194.1 GCA_002785065.1 Candidatus Roizmanbacteria bacterium CG_4_10_14_0_8_um_filter_33_9 | reverse complement strand
CATTCCTAAAACAGATGTTGGTACAATCCGTACTGCTACAATTCAAAAATAATCAATCTAAAATAATTTACACGAAAGCACATTAGATAAGTAAAATAGAAACTTTTTTATTTTGATATTCATTTATATGATAAAATTGCACCATTTATGGGTGAACGAAGCGAGACACAAAATACAAGTAAACTTACTCCTGAGATTCTTTTTCAACAGAGTCCGGAAAGACTGTATCCCAAAATGAAACTTGTTAATACGCGAGTATTTATCACTGAGATGAGGAAAAAATGGGGAGAAGATATGACGCTTGCCAATTTGCCGGAAGAAGAATGGGACACATTGCTAGAAGGGAGTTTTGAGTCGGTTTATCTGATGGGGATCTATAAAACAGGTACAAAAGCACGTGATATAGCACTGCAGTATAAAGAACAATATATAAAGGCTTTTCCTGATATGAAAGACGAAGATGTAGTTGGTTCTTGTTTTTCCATTGCACAATATGTCCCTGCAGAACATATTGTTTCTTGTCAAAATGAATCGGAAGATGTAATTTGGAAGGAGTTTGATGAAAAAGTTCATGATCGTTTAAACAAAAAAGGAGTAAAAGTAATATTAGATTGGGTGCCGTATGACGAAGGAATAGATAGTCCATTGGCAATAACACATCCTGAATTATTTTTACAGAAAGATGAGCAATTCGTAAGAGCATTACCCTTGGAGGAACAGAGATTGCAGTTTGAAGAGGTGGTAGATAAAAATGGAGTCGTTCATTATATCGCTCATCCTGGTCCAGATTACGATATTCCTTGGATAGACAAACTTGCACTTGACCCATCAAATCCTCAAGTATTAGAGCATAAATTGGAACAGGCAAAAATGCTTTCCAATCATTGTGATGGACTGCGGGTTGATATGGCTTTTTTATGGAAACCTGAGGAAATTCAGGCGAAATGGGGAAAAGATAATTGGATGTTATCAGAAGATAAGATACTCAACATTTTTGCACATTTTCCCTATTCACAAATTCTTCCGCAGCTATTTGCGTATCGATCCGAATTTGAAATAATGGGGGAAATATATAGAGATGAAGATATTCACGAGCTCGTTCAAGTAGGATTTACTGCAGCTTATGATGAAAAAACCTTGAAGTTATATAAACAAATCGTTACGCGAGAAATAAGTGCTATAGATTTAATTCCGCACCTGCGGTGGCTAACAGAATTTTTAGTAGGTTACAGAAGCATAGAATATAGTGAAAACCATGATATTGAAAGAGCAATACGGTCTATGGGGAAAAAAGCATCAATTGTGCTTGCTGCAATACAAATTGCTACTCCACGGACTATATGTATGGCGGAGGAAGGGCAGGAAGTTGGAAATCAAACTCCGCATCAGCCCATGCAGCTTAAACGTGCTCCGGAAAAAGAATCCGATATGGAATTAAAAGCACTATATCAGCGGTTGTATAGAGGAAGAAACTCAGAACTTTTTCAAATGGGGGAACATAATATTGCCGAAGCATTACCTGTTCATCCCGATAATACAAGTAATAAAGACATTATAGTTCAAAGATCGGAATTACCAAGTAAAATAGGTATGATACAATGCTCCAATACAGGGAACTGGGAATCTGCATGTAAGATCAATATTCCTGAAGGTGTAAAAGAAATAAGAGTTTACGACATTTTAAATAATACCTGGTTTGAAGGAGATAAAATAACCGCAGTTGATCAAGGCGGTAATCTATTTATCGGTCTTCCTTCATATGGAATTCAGGTTGTGTATTACGCATATTAATGTTTCGTTTAGGTATAATAAAGTTTTATCCATAAAATTATGAAAAAAATTACATCTTTTGGTCCCATATTTATCATTATTGCTGCAATTCTCTGGAGTTTGGATGGGCTTTTGCGCAGAAGTTTATTTAGTCTTCCTCCTGCCACAGTTGTTTTTTATGAGCATGTTCTTGGACTTATTGTTTTATTGCCTTTTTTTACCTCGAATACAATACAAGAATTAAAATGTTTGACAAAAAAAGAATGGATTATTGTTGGAATTTTAGGATTATTTTCCGGTGCGTTGGGTACTATTTTTTATACAGCTGCTCTTGCTAAAGTTAATTTCATCCAGTTTTCGGTAGTAGTGCTTCTTCAACAATTGCAACCGATCTGGGCGATTGGTATGGCTGCAATTTTATTAAAAGAAAAAATTACGAAACACTATTTGTTTTGGGCAATATTAGCTATTATTGCTTCCTATTTTGTTACATTCAAAGACCTTCGCATACAAGTAACATTTGGCAATAACACACTTATTGCTGCAGGGTTTGCTTTGCTTGCAGGTATGATGTGGGGCTCTACAACATCCTTTTCTAAAATTATTCTCAAAAAAACATCACATATTACCGCGACATTTTTACGGTTTACATCAGCTCCCATTTTTGCATTTCTCATTATTTTGATACTGGGGCAATCAGGATCTTTACTCAAAGTTACTGGTTTTCAGTGGATAACATTAGGCGTTATTACTTTGTCAACAGGATTAGTCGCCCAGCTTATTTATTATTTTGGCCTTAAAAAAACATCAGCAAAAGTAAGCGCAATTTGTGAGCTCATGTTCCCGGCATCAGCTGTCGCAATAGATTTTTTTTACTTTCACACAATGTTTTCTTTTACCCAAATACTGGGAACGATTGTTGTTTTGTTTTCCATTTATAAAGTCACAACTTTAAAAAAATGACAGACGTGAAATGGTATAAAGGAATTGTGCAAAAAGGAGATAAACAAGGACGAACAATAGGATTTCCAACTGTCAATCTTGATCCGCTACTCATTGATCCACATACCAAAAAAGGCGTGTATAAAGTGTTGGTTCTATTTGATAATAAAACATATATAGGTGCATTATATTTTGGACTAAGAATGGTAAAAAAAGAACAACATGACGTTTTGGAAATATATATCTTAGACTTCAAAGAGGAGATATATGGAAAAAAAATATTATTTTGTATAGGTAATTACATAAGGAAACCACTCAACTTTAATACACTTTATCAATTGCAGAATCAACTGAAAGAAGATATTAATACCATAAAACATCTTGGAGGTATGAGATTGGTTAATAAAACAACCTAAAATAGAAATCAAAATAGAATTGCGAAGTTGACATTCGGGGAGTACAATAATAGGATGAAAACTGAATTTATAACCTTGCCAAATGGTTTACGAGTATTGTTTATTGATACAAATACATTTCCGACAATTACAACTCTTCTTTTAGTCGGTGCAGGAAGCCGGTATGAAAACGAAAAAAATAACGGTGTTTCGCACTTTCTTGAACACATGTTTTACAAGGGGAGTAAAAAATATCCAAATCCCGAAATTATTTCTCAAATTATTGAGGGGATGGGCGGATATTGGAATGCGTTCACCTCAAAAGACTATACTGGTTACTATATTAAAGCATCAACCGATCATTTTGATCAGATGATTGACATGATTTCCGATCTTCTTCTGAATTCACTTTTTGATACTTTGGAAATTGAAAAAGAAAAAGGAGTAATTGTCGAAGAAATTAATATGTATGAAGATGTGCCCCAGCGCCGAATCAGGGATATTTTCGAAAATGTCATGTTTAAAGGAAATCCACTCGGCTATGATATTGCCGGTTCAAAAAAAACAGTAACTTCTTTTAATAGAGAAACATTTATTGATTACAAAAGTAAACTATATTATCCGGACAATGCAGTTTTGGTTATTGCAGGCGGATTGAATCGGACAAAAAACGGAACTCTTCGGTTAAAAAGTTTTAGAACAATTATTGAAGAGAAATTTGGAGAGTGGAAGAAAGAAGAAAAAACTACTTTTATTCCGATAGAAAACAGCTTCACAGAGCCTCAGATATACATTTATCCTAAAAAAACAGAACAGGCGCATTTTTGTTTTGGATATCCAACCTTTATGCGTGATGATCCAAGAAAACCAGCGATAAAAGTACTTGCAACCGTACTTGGCGGGGGAGCCTCTTCACGACTTTTTCAGGAAGTTCGGGAAAAACGGGGCCTTTGTTATTATATCGGAACAGGAATAGAACAATATAGTGATATTGGTAATATTGTTACTCAAGCGGGGGTTGCAAAAGATATTGAAAAAGTAAAAGATGCAGTGCGAGCAACTCAAAAAGAACATAGCAAAATAGCAAAAGGAATAATTTCTGACGCAGATATTGCACGTTCGAAAGAAATGCTAAAAGGCAGATTGTTACTTTCGCTTGAAGATTCGTTCAATATTGCTCATTTTTATGGAATGAAACAACTGCATGAAAGTAAAATTGAGTCTCCGGAGGAACGGATAAAGCAAATAGAAACTGTCACAAAAGACGAAATAGTTTCACTTGCCAAAGATTTGTTTGTACCCCAAAAACTAACATTTACCATTATCGGACCTTTTGAAAAAGATAATATCACAGTCACAGACCTTATAGATTAACCATGGCATTTACTATTATTTTCTACATTTTTTTTATTGGTACTGCAATCGGTTCATTTTTAAATGTACTTATTGATAGGCTTCCAAAAGATAAATCAATCATGGGTCGTTCACATTGTGATTTTTGCCGGCGGAAACTTTCCGCAATCGATCTAATTCCTGTATTTTCTTTCCTATTTCTTAAAGGAAAATGCCGGAAATGTAAGAAGAAATTGTCTTGGCAATATCCGGGGATTGAATTGTTGACAGGAATTGTGTTTGTATTAGTTTACGTCATTCTGGCACCAAACGTGATTGTCCAGAATCAGATTCTGGATGCGTCCCGTTCGGGCGGGACTTACCAGAATGACGTTTTTAGTTTATTGTTTACATTAAGCATAGCTAGTTGTCTTATAGTTATTTTTTTTACAGACGTTAAATATCAAATTATTCCGGATCAGATGCAGATAGCAATGTTTGTTTTTAGCTTTCTTTTGCAAATAGTTATTATCAAAAACAGTTACTTAGTTGCTTTGCTCTTGGTTGTTGGTTCAGGAATAGTTGTGATGATCCCGATTTTGCTGATTTATCTTCTTACAAAAGGACGGGGAATGGGGTTTGGGGATGTGAAGATTGCGTTTAATATGGGAATATTACTGGGAATTAAAAGCGGACTTTTAGCACTGTATTTTGGATTTATATTTGGGGCTGTTTATAGTATTGTTTTAATTATTTTGAAAAAGAAAAAAATGAAAAGCAAGGTAGCATTTGGACCGTTTTTAATATTGGGAATTTTGATTATTGTGGTATTTAAGGAAGTTATCTATGGATGGACGATGCGAATGTATGGGATATGATTATTGAGTTAAAGGATTAACGAGTTAACGAATTATTTTAAATCCGTTAATTCGTTAATTCCTTAATCATTTAATTGAATAATAACTTATGCTTTTTATGAAACCAATATATTTAGGTATTGTTGGTCAAATTGCATCTGGAAAAGGGGAAGTTGTTAAAATACTTACTGAACAATACGGGTTTGTTTCATTTAATTTATCATCAATCCTTCATAAAATTCTTGACGGAAAAGAGATAACCAATTTTACTCGCGCTGATCTGCAGGATCTTGGTGACAAACTTCGAAAAGAAGAGGGGGAAGGGGTGTTGGCAAAAAGAGCAGTAAAAGAACTTGGAAAAATCCATTGTCATGCCGAACTCGTTTCGACATCTATAAGAAGATCCCGAAATAAATTCGGGATGACAAATAATCAAATTATCATCGAGGGGATACGTAATCCTGCTGAGGTGAATTATTTACGGACGTTACCAAATTTTAAATTAATTGCAGTAAAGGCAAAAAAAACGGTACGG
>PFLI01000087.1 GCA_002785065.1 Candidatus Roizmanbacteria bacterium CG_4_10_14_0_8_um_filter_33_9 | reverse complement strand
TACTGCATATGGCTAAAACTACAAAAAAAGAAGAAACATTTAAAGTAAGCGGAGAAGGATTGGTCAACAAAGTGAAAGAAATTATTAAACAGGGGAATGTTTGAAGAATCACTATAAAAGATAAAAACAAAAAAACAATATTAGATATTCCTCTAACTGTTGGAGTTATCGGTATCGCTCTCATTCCTGTTTTTGCAGCTGTTGCAACCATTGCTGCTCTTTTTGCTGAATGTACTATTTCAGTTGAGCGAGAAAAGTAACCAAAAAAAATCATAAAAATTCTTCCTATTTTATGTTGTATTAAGAGGACAACATCAACTTGATATCGGACCACTCATATGCTATAATTTCAAACTCGTATTTATTTAATATGTATTTATGGCAGGAAAAGAAATAACTAGGAGACAATTTATAGGAGGTTTATTAGGGGCGGTTAGGAGCGGGGCTTTATGCTTTAATACCACCTTTGCCTGCTGCTGCAGCGTCTCCACCAACACCACCTACAGGACCAGGAGCTGGAACAGAATTTATAAGGCCACTTGATTTATTGAATAATATTGAATTAAATCTACCCGTTCCTCCAGACGCAAGAAATTTTCATGTAAACGGGTTAGATATTTTTATTCAGCACAGCTCAGAAGGGGCGGTTTCTCAATTGAGTATTTCAGGGGATTTAACTCCGGTTCTTTCACGCTCTTTTGATTATGTATTTATGCCTGGATATCCACTTCCACAATATCAAGTCCGCCAGTGGTATGATCCTGACGAACAACGTCAAATACGTCACTTAAATCTTGCCTATGATCCCTCAGATCCTGATGGATTACTATCAAGAATTGGACCTTGTGGGGAAGTTATGTTAGAAACACAACTCGCTCCAGTTTGCCCACAAAGTAATGGAGAATCAGTAAACGCAAATATTTCTGCCCGAGCCCTTCAATCAACTGTACCAGGAAATCCTACTACTGATTTAACATATATTACACATGATTCGGGTATTCCTTGGACACAAGCTATTGCAAATCTCACTAGCTATAGTTTAAATAAATTAGGTCTTGAAGCAAATGCCCAAGCACAAACACAACAACAATTGTTATCTTTATTTGCATCAGTAGAAACACAATTATCGAGTGTAAGAACTGACGATATTTATCAAAAAACACAAGCTGCAAAATATCTTCGTAATGCTACTAGACAACAAATTGAAGAGGCTGAGAATCCAATTACTGATAAGAAAAAACGACAGCTTATTTTGGAAGATGTTGCTCGTATTCCATTTATTGAAAGATTTACACAAGAACTAAAAAAAGAAGTTAATCAGATAGAAGTGAGTTCACCAAATGCTCATAATATAGCACGAATACCAAGATCTACAACTCAAGAAACAACACGTAAAAATATTCTCGGACTAAACCTAGAATTAAGTGATGATCTCCAATCAAAACTTAGAACCAGTGCTTATTTATCGGACTATGAACTTTTTGCTCTTGCTGTTGAATATTCTGGACTTATAGACCCATATCATACCGCTAACAGTGATGATAATAGTTCATCTCAAAATTTCTGGTCTGATCGTCCTGCTTCTAATTTTCCAGGTCCAACTGGAGGTAAGGACGCTTCTGTAGTTGCATCAGACGGAATCTTAAATGGAGCAACTGATGCGATTTTTGTCGTAAAAATGAATCCTGATCCTTTCAACAAAGGCGTACTATGTCCTTATTTACAGTTAAGATCTGCAAAAAGAGATCAATGGGGCTGGGATTTAGTAAAAGAAGGTCCGGGAGAGTATATAGTTCCTCCAAACAAATATCTTCCTTTCGGTACTAAAGATATTAAGGTCGTAAATGGAAGAGGAAGAGAAGGAGGATTAGCTTCATATACTATCTGTTTACAACGGGACGGTAGTGGTGGTCTTATTCCTATTGTAGATCGTTGGATTGCTTCTAATGCTCAAGATATTTATCCTGATGGATCTCGAAAAGTTTATGTTGATGCTGAACATGTTTTTCCCTCGATCGCAAATGAAACTGAAAAATCTGAAGAGGACCTTCCTCAATTTAGTGTTGCAGTTCACAATGGGGCAAAATATAAAGGAGCTTTAACCATGGGCACATGTGATGTGGTTTATAAAGTAATCAAAACAACAACACTGTGGAGATTTGGCGGAGAACCTAATGCGGAGAACATACAACATGATAATCCATTACTTGCAAACACAGAAACATCTTTGCCAGATTGGATAACAAGCATAAGAGAATCTCAAATAGCTTCTGAAGACGGTGTCTTATATGCATATATAATAGCTGAAGGCGATCCTGATAACACGGGCACTGATTCAACACGAATGATAAAAATACGTTTAGACCAACCTCAAGAACCCCCAGTTGAAACACCACCAGAACCAAAAAAAGACCATTTTCAATTTCTTCCAATGATAAAGAATTGGGCGATTAGTTTACTTGGTTTAGATAAAAAAGATAAAATTACTACTGCATAATTTTTTTTGTAAAGTAACATCTAACTACGTGAATAAAATAAACACAACTGAATAGTAATCAATCTTTTTATTGGGTTGTGAACACGATTCTATGATTACCCATGCTATATGTCATCTAACTAAAAAACCCAACAAATCTCTCCCATGAAGAAAGAATGCTGATACAACTTATTTTAAATTCAATTGCAGAAACATAATGCATTATTTTAGAAGAGCGGGAAGTATCATGTAGAATAAAAATATAGATAGATTAGAACCTTATTTACACTTTCATATACCCTGAAAAAATAAGTTTTTGCATGGAGAGAACCGGGAAGTCATCGCATAAAAGATACAGCAATTCAGAAAAATTCGGATATTTTTGCCCAAGCGGTAATGCAACATTGATCGGTGAAAATATCAGGTGAGGAAAAAGAGGAAGGGAAGCGAGTACTAATTTCTCAAGCTGGACGCGCATAGTCAAAAAATACTCCCGTTTGACAAAATACAAGAAATCATTCCTGCATAAACGCAAGTAATCCTGTAACAGATCACGCTCAATCTCTCCGTGGACTGAGGAGATTGCGCGTTGAGATACCATTATCTGTGAATCTGATTGTTTGGTTTTTCCGGAATACGCTGCATTTTTAATTAAAGTTTCAAAATCATCGGTGATAGAAACCTGATTTATTTGAGTAGTTTTACTTTCACGGCGGAATTCCTCCTGAGTTGTTGGCAGTTTTTTTGCCGCAACAGCCCATCCTTTTACTGCCTCACGTAAAGCTATTGATATAAAGGCGAGTTTCATATGTAAAACAAAAACAGATTTGACATCCTGTTGAAAATAATAAAAAGACGGCGAGTTTTTGTAACGGTTCAACCACTCACTTGTTTCCTCTGAATAACTAAGCAATGACTTAATAATAGAAAAAACAGAATCAGCAGTTTGAGATGCTAATGAATCAAATCGCTTATCCTGAAGATTTATTATTAACTGTTCTGAAATATATAAAAAATAATCCGGAAAAGCTCCTATATAAGTAAACATATTAGGAAGAGTTTTACTATGAAATGCTTTTTTCAAAGATTCATATTTATCCTTAATTTTCGTATTTGCATCTTTTTCAAGCAGGGGAGTAATCATGAAAAAAGTATAACATAAATACCTCTTGACAAATTAGCAGACCTTATGGTAAACTGCTAATATAGCACTTAAGTTACAAGTTTGCTAACGGAAGGGGTGCCTCTTCAATAAATAAAGGGGGCTTGCCCCTCCGAAGCCAAAGGCGAAGGGGGGGTGAAAAATATATGGCAATAGTCAGATTTAATCCTTTTTTTGGACCTTCATGGCTTCGTCCCTTAAACTGGGATGACGAACAGGAATGGCCAGAACTTACCATGACTGAAGGGCTCAATGTTTTTGAGGAGGATAATAAGGTCGTTGTTGAAGCGGCTGTTCCTGGAATACCTGAAGAAAAGGTTGATATAACCTATGAAGATGGTGTGTTGACCATTTCGGGAAAACAAGAAGAGCATGAAGAGGAAAAAAAGAAAAATAGAGTCGTGCACAAAATGCAACGCGTTTCCTCTTTCAGTTATACAACTTATTTACCACGCGCAATCGATGAAAAAAATATCGAAGCAACAGTAAAAGATGGGGTTGTTCGCATAACCGCTCCTGTTGCAGATGCAGTAAAAGCAAAAAAAATTCTCATCAAAAAAAGCAAATAAAAACAAAAGAGAACTTTTTCAAGCCCCTTGTAAAGGGGCTTTTTTTATACATAACATTATTATATAATTCAGATACTTCATATGAATACAAAAAAATTCACTATTCTTCATAGCAACGACATGCACGGTGATTTTTTCGCTGAACTTTCCGGTAAAAAAGGAGGGCTTATTGGAGGACTCGCATTGCTTTCTGGATATATAAATAAAGTAAGAAAAGAGGAAGAAAATGTACTGTATGTCATATCCGGAGATATGGTTCAAGGATCAATTATTGATTCTGAATATAAAGGAATATCCACTATTGAAATTATGAATTATTTAGCTCCCGATGTTGTAACGCTGGGAAATCACGAATTTGATTACGGACTGCCACACCTTTTATTTCTGGAAAAAATGGCCAACTTTCCAATTGTGAATGCTAACTTATACATAAAAAAATACAATAAACGGCTTATGAGACCGTATATCATTTTGAAAAAAGCAGGATATGATATTCTTTTTACCGGAATAATTACTGAAAAAGTTATTGATTCTATTCATATGGATAAATTAGTAGGGAGCTTTGTTACACTTCAAGAAGCAGGTCAGGAAGTTGGGAAAATCTGCAACGCATATAAAAATGACGATATTGATTTAACCATTGTACTTACTCATATCGGATTTGAATCAGACAAACATCTTGCTGCAATACTTAATCCGAAATGGGGAGTTGACATGATTATCGGCGGACATTCCCACACCATTCTTGAAAAACCGGAAAGAATCAATAATATCCTTATTGTACAGGCAGGAACAGGAACAAATCAAATAGGTCGTTTTGATATTGAAGTTGACGATGATACAAATAGTATTGTGAAATATACTTGGAAAGCTATTACTGTTACAAATAAATTAGTTGCGCCTGATAAGAATTTAACCGACTACATCAATAGTTTTCAAACAGAAGTTGACAGAAAATACAATGTTATCGTGACAAAACTTACCAAAAAGTTAACACACCCGAAACGTGAAGTTGAAACAACTCTAGGCAATCTTATCGCTGACATATTTGCTGAAGCCTCTCAGGCAGACATTATGTTTGTTGGCAGCGGATCAGTTCGGGTAAAAGAACTTGGACCTGTAGTTACTCTTAAGGACTTAAAATCCTGTTTTCCGTATGATGATTCATTGAATAAATTTACTGTAAACGGCAAACAATTAATTAAAATCTTTTCTTATATTATGAGGAAAAGCAACAGGGACGGAGAAGGGGAGTGTTATGAAATAAATAAAGCCATACACGCCGTTTATAACGAAAAAGAAAAAAAATTAACGAGTCTGACATTTAATAATAAACCTGTTCAGGAAAATAGTTTATATACAATTTGTATCCAGGGATATCATATGAATAATTGCTCAGCTTATCTTGATATTTCAAATAAAGAACTGATTCAAAACGGACCGCATAAAGTAATTACCACATCAGCATATGAGGTTCTTGAAGAATTTTTGAAAAATAATCAAAATCTGTCTTGTCGTCTTTCAAATCGGCTTATCTTTACATAACCCTTCTTGTTTTTAATTCAAGCAAAAGATACAATGATATGTATT